>NZ_DGVO01000008.1:4499-5356 GCF_002394995.1 Bifidobacterium sp. UBA4282 | reverse complement strand
GGCATCTGAATTCCGGAATAGCCTACGTCCGTTCCGATGGCCATCTGGTAGGTGGCCACGTGGCGGTAGGCGCTGGGGTACATCACTTCGAGGTAGGTCCAGTCGTAGGCCTGCCCGGAAGGAGCGCCTGGCACCGTGGTGCTCCACCAGAGGTGCACGCTGGGCGCCATGAAGATTTCGGAGTCGGTGATCTTCAGGCTGGACTCGCGCTGGAACTCCATGATGTTCAGCCGGCCGAGGGTGTTGACCCCATCGGGACAAGTGAGCTCAAAGCGGTACCATCCGTCGTAGGGCATGTCCGTCGGCGGCATGATCTCCATGCGCTGTTCAGACGTCGAGGTCTTGGTGCTGGTGGCGCTGTGCTCGAGGACCACGGTGCCCGTGGCGGGGTGCACAATGCGGACGTTGAATGTGACGTGCTTGCCGGACTGAGCCTGGAAGAGGGCGTCGGCGCGCACGTAGCCCTTGGGGAAGTGCAGTCCGTAAACGAGGATGGTGCCTTCAGGGTGCTTCCAGTCAATCCAGGCTTTCGTCATCTGGTCGCCGGACCAGTCGCCCTCGAACTCGCGGTAGTGGCGGGCTGGCCAGATGGTGTCGGGGTGGGATTGCCAGGTGAAAGACTCTTCAAGACTCTCCCCCCTGCCCCTCCCTAAAGGGAGGGGAGTAATTACTTGGGAGGATAGGGAAAACTGGGAAGAAATAGATAGTATTGCGAAAAGTAGGCTGATGACTTTCTTCATCGTAGTTGTTTCTTTTGATTAGTTATCAAGTCTTGACAGGCCTTGAAGCGGAGATGATTCGCGCAAATATGCGCGACACCCAACCGCAGGTAATTACTCCCCTCCCAGGGAGGGGCC
>NZ_DGVO01000008.1:3960-4357 GCF_002394995.1 Bifidobacterium sp. UBA4282 | reverse complement strand
TCACCTTAATATACTCGCACCCGTGCGTGGGGATCACCCACTGGAGGTTGGAGGGCTGGAGGTCCTTCTGGCGCCAGAGGTCACGGGCGCTCTGCAGCTGCTGGATCCCCATGAGCTGGAAGTAGTCGGCGAGGTTCACTTTCAGGTCCTTGTCGCCTACATTGAAGATGCCGATGGCGTGGGCGCCGTCGGCCAGCGGGCGAGCCCAGATCTGGATGTCGCCATTCTCCACCACGCGGTCTGCCTGCTTGCCCAGGAGATCCTGGTTGATGGCGTTGACCTCGTTGTTGCAGAGGAGGTTGATGGTGAATTCGTCCATTTGGGCGATGTCACAACCGATGAGCATATTCGAAGCGAGAAGGGTCCAGAGGGTGATGTGCGTGTACTGCTCGTCGGG
>NZ_DGVO01000008.1:0-3816 GCF_002394995.1 Bifidobacterium sp. UBA4282 | reverse complement strand
GCGTAGGGAGCCAGGCCGGCCTGACGCCTGAAGCCGATGTCATACATCGAGCCCCAGGAGTCGTTGATGTCACCCGTGGTGCGCCAGCTGTTGGCGTCCACGAAGCGTCCCCACTCCCAGACATTTGCCATACCGTACTGGCAGAGGCTATAGAAGATGTCGCGGGGCTGCTCGCGCAGGTATTTCTGCATGAGCAGGTAGGGGCGCACGTAGGAGGCTACGCCCTTGTCCTTTTCCTTGGCGTGGGCGCGTCCGTAGCCGCACCAGTCGTACTTCAGGTAGTCGATACCCCAGCTGTTGTAGCTCTCTGCATCCTGCAGCTCGTGGTCGATGCTGCCGAGGTAGCCGCCGCACGTGTAGTCGCCGGGGGAACTGTAGATACCGAACTTCAGGCCGCGCTCGTGGAGCCAGTCGCCGAGGGCTTTCATGGAGGGGAATTTCTCGTTCACGGCGATGGTGCCGTCGGCGTTGCGCTCGGGAGCTTCCCAACCATCGTCGATGTTCATGTAGCAGTAGCCGTAGTCCGCCAGCCCCTTGTCAATGAGCGCCTGAGCGGAGGACATCACCTTCTCCTGCGAGACGCTGAGAGCCCAGCAGTTCCAGGAATTCCATCCCATGGGCGGTGTGAGGGCAATCTTGCTGCCCACTTTCAGGGTGAACTCCTGCTGAGCGCGGCCGCGGGCGTTCTCTGCCGTGGCGGTGAAGGTTATTTCGCAAGGATGACCGATGCTGCCGCTGAGCACACCTTCCTCGGTGAGCTTCAGGCCGGCGGGGAGTTTGTCTGCCGTGATCTTGATAGGCTTCTCGCCACTGACGCCGAAGCGGAAGATGACGGGCGAACCGGGACGGACGCCGAAGACGGCGGGCGTGTTGAAGCGAGGAGTCAGCGGCGCGGGAGGTGTCAATAGGTATTTCAGGGGACGCTGATGCTCGACGTACTTGCCGCTCTTGGCGTCCACGTACTTAGCGCTGGCTACGCAGCGTTTCGTCTTGTCGTAGGGGAGGGCCAGGCGCGTGGGCTTGCCTTTGCGGACCGTGACCTTGCGGGTGAGGGTTCCCTGCACGGCACCCGTCTCACGATTGACGATGTTGAAGGTGACGGTTCCGACTTGGTTGGTGGCGTATTCGTTGTTCAGCTCCAGCGTGCATTGTGAGGCCTGACCGTCGGGAGCCTCGGCAAAACGCATCTTCAGTCCGTCCGTGATGTTGGGCACGCGCACGGTGAGTGGGCGGCCGAAGAGGCCACCAGGCTCGCCGCCGTTATAGACACGGACTGCGATGACGTTGTCCTGATCCCAGCGGATGCCGCCGGACTTAGCATCTACGGAGTAGCTGCGCTGGGCACTCCAAGCGGACTGGTAGCCGCCTTCGTCCTTGGGGAAACGACCCTTCTTGCCGATGAGTTTTCCGTTGAGGAAGGTCTCGTCGGCGTCATCGGCCTGAGGCAGGTCGAAGACCACAATCTTCTGCTGGTCGGCGCCGTCCATCAAAGACTTCGGGATGGTGACGTGAATGCGGTACCAGACAAACGAGTTGTTGAACTGCTTACCCTGGTCGTCCCACGTCTTGGTGATGCTCATCTCCTCCCAATTGGCGTCGGAGGCTTCGGGCTTTGCCCAGTTCATGTCGTCGCCCTGATGGTAGCGGGCACGGCTCACGGAAATGTTCTGTGCGGCCAGATTCAGCGCGAGCGCTGCTGCCGCGAGTGTCAAAAGAATACTTTTTCTCATAGTTGTTAGGCTTTTATGGTGTTATTGGATAAGTTTTTTCATACTCATCTTGCCGGCACGGATTACATACACTCCGGCGGGCAAATGCGGGATGTTGTCATACCGGCCTCGATAGAGCATCTGTCCGAGGGCGTTATAGACCGCCACTTGCTTCCCCGCAAGGGATGTGCCGGCAGCGGCTTCGGCCTCGGGCACCACCACTCCTGTGCCGCCGTGGAGGAACTCCTCGGTCTCGCGGAGCAGTGCTGCGATATCCTGCTCTGCAGGTGTCACTGCGTAGTTGTTGCGCAACTGGAAGAGGCAGGCGTCGTCCGAACGGGCCGTACGGTTGAAGGGCGCTTCCGCCGTGCTGTTTGCCTGCAAGTGTGCGCGCGAGGAGCCGATGAAGAAATTGTTGTTGCTGCGAGCCGTCAGCGCCAAGGCTACGGGCTTATCGCTGAGAGCGGGCACGTCGTCCGAGAGGCTCAGATACTTCTTCGCGCCGAGGTTGTAGAGGTAATATTCCTTGTAGTCCACGGAATGGAGCACAAGCCAGTTCGCATAAGGGTTGGAGATCTGGGTGCTGGCGGTGTAGGCTTCGAGGGCGCCGTCGAGAGTGGCACCGCTCAGGGTGAGTTCGCCTTGCTCATTGGCGATGACGTCGCCTCGGCCTGTGGAGCTGTGGAGCACGTAGGCGCTGAAGCTGGAGTGATGCACCAGGTTATCCAGCAATCCGTAGTTTAGGGGCTGCGCTGTCTGGCCGAAGCGGTCGATGGCCTCGCGCAGTGCCGCGACGGCCTCAGCGTCATCACCCGGCAGGGCGTGGTAGGTGGCTCGCAGTTCCTCGAGAGCCGCAGGGGCGTAGCCGCCGAAGCGGTCGGCCTCGCCCAGCAGTTCCTCGGCCACTGCCTTGAGGTCGTTCAGCCGGTACTCGTGCTTGAAATAGACTTCGTTGATGAGGAGGTTGTTGCCGTAGCCGCGGGCACAGCGGAGACGGAAGTAGCGGGAGGTGATTGGCTCCTTCAGTTCCACGGTCGGAAATTCCTCGTTCTCTACTCCGTAGTTGCCCATGGTGCGCCACGTCTTGCCATCGTCCGACACGGCCAGCTGGATGTCCTTCACGCGATAGGTGTACTCTCGTGCCTGATAGAAGCCTATGCTGCTGATGGTTACGGGCTCCCCGGCATCGAAGCTGAAGGTGTGAGGGAAGGAGCTCCACTGCTTCTGGCGGTAGTAGGTCGTCGTGTTGCCGTCCATGATTTGTGCCGCACGGCCGAAGTCGCCTTCTTCGTTCACCTCTTCGTCGCTGTAGCCGATGAGGGTCCACGTGGCGGGGTCGGAGATAGTGCGCGTGGACTCAATCTTCATCCGGATATCTTTATAGTTGCTGCGCGTGGTAGCCAGGTCCACCCGCTCGCGCAGTGCCTGCGTATTGATGGTGTCCACCCAGGGCATGGCTCCCTGCTGGGCGTAGTCGAAGGTGTTGGCGCTGTCGCGCACTCCCAGCAAACCGCCAGATTGCAAGTAGAGGCAGTTGTCGAAGAGCGCTGTCACGCCGTGGCCGTAGTCATCGCGCGAATTGCGCTGGGTCTCCCAGTGCTGGGTGCTGCTGAACCCGGCGTGGTTCAGGGTATGCCACCTGCCGCTGGCTGCGGAGCGCATGGACATATTCCTATAATAGACGCGACGATAGAGGTCGCCGCCGAAGCCGCTCCAGTTCTCGAGAAAACTGTAGAGGCCGGAGTTGTTGCCCTCCATGCGGTAGTCCCCCGCACGGCGCAGGGTGCCGAAATAATGCCATTCCGTCTCTTCCGCCTGCTTGTACCACAGGGTCTGCAGGGTGCTCTTGAAGGTCTTCACCACGGGGTTGCCCTGCTCGTCCGTGGAATTGATTTCCACGAATTCGGGGCGGTCGTTGAGTAGCATCTGCACCCAGTGGTCTGTCTGCCAGCGCTGTCCTTCGGGATAGCGCAGGCTGCTGCCGGTGCCCTCGCCGCCAAATCGCACGGCGTAGGCTTCCGGACCTACATCGGCGGCTCCGGCGCGCATATAATCCGGCAGGTTCTTGTCCTGGTCGGGGTCGCCGTCATCCCACACGGAGAAGATC
>NZ_DGVO01000006.1:0-5114 GCF_002394995.1 Bifidobacterium sp. UBA4282 | reverse complement strand
TACGGCGACGAGATCGGCATGCGGTACCGCAACCTGCCCACCAAGGAGGGCGGCTACGTCCGCACCGGCACCCGCACCCCGATGCAGTGGGACGCGAGCGCCAACCTCGGCTTCTCCACGGCCGACGCCGGCGACCTGTACCTGCCGGTTGACCCGGCTCCCGACGCGCCGACCGTCGAGGCCCAGCAGGCGGACGACGGATCGCTGTACCACTGGGTCCGCACCGTGCTGGCGCTGCGCGAGAACCATGCCGCGCTGCAGGCCGACGCCGCCTTCGACGTCATCGCGGCGCCGGAGCACGGACGCCTCTTCGCCTACGCGCGCACCTCCCGCGACGGCTCGGATCGACTCGTCATCGCGTTGAATCCCGGACTGGGGGCCGAATCGTTCCCACTGCCGGATGCGGCGACGTCTCACGGCACCCCTACGATGGAACTCAGTCGGGGCAATGTGGCGGCCGACGGCACCACGGTGACGCTTGGCCCGCAGAGTTTCGTGGCGTTTTCCTTCTGACAAGGGGTGATTCCGATGGGTTCGGGCATGCAACGGTTCCGTACGGTCGTCGCGGAGCAGGATTCAGGCGATCGCCGGTACGATACCGTGCTGTTCGACCTGTACGGCACGCTGGTGGACATCCGTACCGATGAGGATGACCCGGAGGCATGGGAGACGTTGCGTGATTTCCTCGACGAGGCCGGCGCGCGTTACGACAGCGCCGACCAGTTGCGTGACCGGTTCATGGGCGCGAGGGCGCTGTCATCGGCGGTGCCGGTCGGGCACGATCCGGCGTTCTACGAGCCGGACCTGCTGCCGACCTACCGTGCGATGTTCTCGTTGCGCGGCATGCGCGTCGGGGAACGGCTGAGCCGCAAGGCGGCCTGGGTGTTCCGTCAGGCCTCGACGCGCCTGATCTGGTTGTATCCGGGCGCCCTCGACATACTCAAGCTGTTGAAGGACCGCGGGTTGCGCGTCGTCCTGGTGTCCAACGCCCAATCCTGCTACACCCGCCCCGAACTGACCATGCTGGGGTTGGATGACGTCTTCGACGACATCCTCATCTCCAGCGAGGAGCATGTCCGGAAACCCGGCAAGGAGTTCTTCGCCCGCGCATTGGACCGCGCCGGAACCACCGCCGACCGGACTGTCATGGTGGGCAACGACGAGAGCAACGACATCCTAGGCGCCCGACATGCCGGCATCGATGGCGTCTACCTGCGCACCGGCATCTCCCCGTATTCCGATCCGATGGAGTCGCAGGCCGCCGTATTGTCACTGAAGGGTGCCGACTACGAGGGGCTGGCCAACTTCCTGCTGGCCTGACCGGCTTGACCAGTCGGCTCAGCCCTCGTACAGGCGGTCGGTGCCGCGCAGCACCAGATGCGGCTGCACGATCTCATGCGGGGTGTCCAGCGGCTCCTCCCGGATGAGCGCCAGCGCCTTCTGCGCCGCCCTGATACCCATATCGTGCGGATTCTGACGCATGGTGGTCAGGTTCACCGTGTCGGCGTACGGGCTGTCATCGAACCCGATGATCGAATAATCCCGCGGCGTATGGTGCCCGTACCGCACCAGTCGCAGCACCAATGGGATCGCCATCATATCCATCTGGCAGCAGATCGCGTCGGGGAAATCATCCAACGCCAGCAGCGAGGACAGCGTGGACTCCACGAACTCTGTCCCCCGGGGCACGGTGATCACCTCCCAGTCCAGTTCGCGGCTCTCCTCCGCGGCCTTGCAGGCGCGGATGAACCCACGCGCACGGGCGTCGATGCTGGAGTGCATGGTCTCCACAGGGGCCGAGCAGGTATAGACGATATGCTTATGCCCCAGATTGATCAGATGCTGCGCCGCCGTGAACATCCCGTTCTCGTCGTCGATGCTGATCGACGCGTCGAAACCCTCCGTGGTCGGGGTGTTGATGCCGATGATCGGCACATGGGTGCGCTTGAGCTGCTCGATCTCCTCGGCGTCCACGGCGAACGAGGCCACGAACACCGCGTCGACGTTGCGGCGCACCGGCAGCGTGGTGAAGAAGTCCCGACGGTTCTCCGCGGTGTCGATGTGCTGGTAGAGCGAGATGTCATACCCGGCGTCGTGCATCACCGACTCCACCCCGGCGAATACCTGGGTGTTGAACCAGCTGGTGATGTCCTCGTTCATCAGCAGCGCCACACGGTACGTCTGCCCCGATTTCAGCGCCGTGGCCGAACGGGAGATGTTGAAGTCCAGACGGTCGGCGGTTTCCAGCACCTTGCTGCGCGTCTTCTCGGAGACCAGATCGGGACGGGTGAAGGCACGAGACACCGTCGAGATCGACACACCGGCGGCTTCCGCCACATCACGAATACCCGCCTTGTTCATGGACTACGCCTCCCCGCATGCAAGAACGCGCTTATCACCGCACGCCACACTCGAATGACAACTGTTTCAAGGATACTGCACACGTTATCAATTCGCGAGTAGCGTGATTCACACGTTCCACTGCTCGATGACGTTGTCTCCCTTATACTGGCTCAGCACCGAATACCGCGCCGTATCCAGACGCAGCAGTTTGGCCGTCAGCGGATCCATGCCCAGCCATTGGGTCGTCAGGATGCGCAGCACATGGGCATGAGCCACCAGCAGCACGTCATGGCCCTCCTCAATCAACGGCAGCACCTCGCGGATGGCCACGGTGGTGCGTGCGGCCACCTCATCCAGCGTCTCGCCACGGCCGTTACGCACCGTCACCTGCACACCGCCCGGCAGCGTCTCCACACGTTCGCCGTCCATAGCGGCCGGCAGCGATTCCGTTCCGTCGCGCCACAGATCCCAGGGCCGCCCCAGCAGCTGCGACACGGTGCCACGGGTGCGCCCCTCGGCACGGCCGTAATCCCATTCCGCAATATACGGCAGCACGTTATGCGTGCCGTACCCGGCCAGCGCCGCGGTCTGCCGCGCCCGCCGCAGGGGACTGGCGAATACGCATCCCTCGGCGAATCCATCGGGGAACGACTCCCTCAGCCGCACCCCGGCCTCAATCGCCTGATGCTCGCCGGCGGGGGTGAGCGGGATATCCGTTCGTCCGGTGTGCTGCCCGGAAACGCTCCATGCGGTCTGCCCATGCCGCAACAGCACCAGGCGACCGGGCTTGGGGGCATCGTTGCCGCCAACAATCGTGTCAGTCATACCTCATACTGTACTCGCACGCCCACGTTCATGCGGCAATCGACATCCGGTCAGATACTGTCCGGAGACAGCCGGAGACGGCCACGTCTATGATGGAAACCATGACCGACGAGTATGTGGACTACATGGCAGACTCGGGTTCCTCAGCAGACCAGATCGTCGCTGGGTTCCACGCCATCGATGAAAGGGTGAACGCCATGCGCGAACAACGGCTCAACGACCCGGACTCCCTGGGCGACAAACTCATCAAATACTTCATCCCGACGCTGGCCGGTCTGGTTGCGGGCAAACTGTTCCAGGCATTGTGGAACCGCGGTACGTCGCGCACCGCCAAGGCGGCTGCCGGCGAGGACGCGCAGCAGGGACTGCTGATGAGCGTGCTGTTCGCGGGCGCGTCGGCGGCGTTCGGCGCCATCCTGACCACCCTCGCCGATCGCGGTTCCAAGGCGTTCGTCAATCGCAGACACCGCCGGCGCGGCTGAGCCGGCCGGCACGGGACGCAGGGCACAAGCACACCGGCACCGTCAACGACGCCGCGGCTTATACCCTTTCTTCCGTGAATGCGGACGAATCTGCTGGTTCAACGGCACGTATCGATATGAGCTATCGGGGTCGCGGCTTGTCAGATGCCACGTTCCGCATAATTCACACCGGTATACCCACAGCTCGATGCCCCGTTCCCTGAAGCTCTCGTCGGCGGCACGTTGCGCCTGCGCCTTGTCGTGATACATGATCTTGTTCGACGACGCACAGCGCTTCGGTGTGAAATAATGCATGCTCACATCATATGGCCCCGCCTGAACCGCCTTACGCGGTCAATCCCGACGCACGGCGACACAGCAGGCGCTACGGCAGATCGTTACCGGCAGCGAAATACAGGTCGTACCATTCCTGGCGGTCCAGCGTGATATCCGCACCCTGGATCATCTGCGTGAGCCGTTCGGGATTCATCGAGCCCAACAGCACCTGCATCTTGGCGGGGTGCCGCAGAATCCAGGCCGTGGCAATGGCGTTCTTGGTCACACCGTACTTCTCCGCGATGCGTTGCAGCTGGTCGTTGAGTTCGGGGAATTCGGGGTTGTCGATGAACGTGCCGTCAAAGAACCCGTACTGGAAGGGGCTCCACGCCTGGATGGTCATATGCTTGAGCCTGGTGTACGCCAGTGTGCCGCCGTCATGGTCGATGCTGGCAGCATCGCTCATATTGACGTGGAATTCCTGACGAATCATATCCGCATGGCCCAAGCCGAACTGCAGTTGGTTCACGTGCAGCTTCTGGCTGATCGCGCTCTGCAGCAGCTCGATCTGCATCGGGTTGACGTTGCTGACGCCGAAATAACGCACCTTGCCCTGTTGATGCAGGAGATTGAACGCCTCGGCCAATTCATCGAGCTCCACCAGGGTGTCGGGCCTATGCAGCAGCAACAGGTCCACGTAATCGGTGCCCAGACGGGTGAGCTCCTGAGCAACGGAGTCCAGGATATGCTGCTTGGAGAAGTCATAGCGCTGTCCGCTGACGATGCCGACCTTGGTCTGCAGGTATACGGCTCCACGGCTGACACCCAGATCGTCCAGCGCCTGGTTGAGTGCGAGCGAGCTCTGTCCGTCGCCGTATACGTCGGCGGTATCGAAGAAATTGACGCCCTGGTCGATGACCGTGCCGACGATTCGTGAGGCCTCCTGGCGACTCTTGCCGTTCAACCGCATCACGCCGAGGGCCACGCGCGAGGCATTGATGCCGGTGGTGCCTATCGTGCTGTATTGCATATCCATTCCCTTCGTTGGGTGTGTCCGATGTCGTACATCGTAACGACGCTGGTGGATATGTCCCCCGTTGAGGTCTTGTCCGTTGTTTTCAGAGTGTGTTTTCCGGTAGGAATATGTAGGCGTGGTTGTGGCGTGGGCTGGGTGCCGTATATGAAGGAACGGGGACCCCGTGTGGGGTC
>NZ_DGVO01000025.1:1247-9535 GCF_002394995.1 Bifidobacterium sp. UBA4282 | reverse complement strand
AGTGCTACGGCGGCGACATCACCCGTAAGCGCAAACTGTTGGAGAAGCAGAAGGCCGGCAAGAAGCGCATGAAGATGCTCGGCCATGTGGAGGTGCCGCAGGAGGCGTTCATCGCCGCCCTGTCCACCGGCGAGGGCGCGAACGACCGCGACACCAAGGACAAGATCCGCGCCGCGCAGAAGTCCGAAGGCTGATGGCGTTCGAGGTCTACGTCCACGTGCCGTTTTGCCTGCGGCGCCGAGCCGTGAAGCAGGCAATCCAGTGGATTGCCTGTAGGCGAGGGGAGCGGCCGCCAAGGCCGCAACGGCAGCGCCGCGTGGAGGTGTGAGTCATGTTCGAGGTCTACGTTCATGTGCCGTTCTGCCTGCGGCGCTGCGGATACTGCGATTTCAACACGTACACGGCCGTCGACCTGGGCGGCGGCGCGTCGCGCGGCAACTACGCCGCCATGGCCATCCGTGAGATGCGGCTGGTCCGCGACTGGCAGGAGCGTCACGGCATCGCCGAACCGCCGGCCTCGACCGTGTTCTTCGGCGGCGGCACGCCCACGATCCTGCCCGCCGACGACCTGATCGCGATCCTGAACGCCATCCGCGAACTCTGGGGCGTCGAGGACGGCGCCGAGATCACGACGGAGGCGAATCCGGACACGGTGGACGCGGCGACCATCCGCGCGCTGGCCGACGGCGGCTTCACCCGCGTCTCGTTCGGCATGCAGTCGGCCGTGCCGCATGTGCTGAGGACGCTGGACCGCATCCATACGCCGGCCAACGTGGAGGCCGGCGTACGCGCCGCCGAAGCGGCGGGATTGCGCAGCTCGGTCGACCTGATCTACGGGGCTCCGGGGGAGAGCCTGGACGACTGGCGCACGTCGGTGCGGGCGGCCATCGATCTGGGAGTGAACCACGTCTCCGCATACGCGTTGACCGTGGAGCCGACGACGAAGATGGGACGGCAGATCGCCGCCGGCGTGCTGCCGAAACCGGATGACGACGACGAGGCGGCCAAATACGAGATCGCCGACGAATTATTCTCCGCGGCCGGCCTGCAATGGTACGAGATCTCCAACTGGGCCCGCCCCGGCAGCGAGAGCCGTCACAACCTCGGCTATTGGCGCAACGTCGATTGGGCCGGCATCGGCCCCGGCGCCCACTCCCATTACGCGACCTTCACCCCCGGTGGCGAGGAGGACGCCGTCCCCCACAGCCTGCGCGCATGGGATATCGCACACCCGCGGCTCTGGGGCGAGCGGATCAACACCGGCCAAGTGCCCTGGGCGGACAGCGAGACCATCACTCCGGAGGAATCGCTCGAGGAAGCGATCATGCTCGGGCTGCGCCTTCGCGAAGGACTGGACCTGACCGTGTTGGACCACGCACGGATGCCATCGGACCGGCTGTCCGCCGGCATCGCGGAACTCGAACGGGACGGTCTGGTCGGGTTCCGCGAATCCCGCGTCGTGCCCACGCTGCGCGGCCGCCTGCTCAACGACACCGTTATCGAACGCATGTTCGCGCTGTTCGATCTGTAAAACCACCATGCGGGCGTCCGCGCGACGGACAGCGGATATCGGTATATGGACACCGAAGTTGCGTGGAAACATCCGGGCGGTACTCTCTAGCCCAGTCAACCTACGAGACATTCACGGTTCGCGTACCGGACGCCTGCCGTGCCGTCATGCGAACAGGTGGGAGGGGCCGGGCCACGCCTTGGCCTCATTGCACACTACAGGACAGGAGAGGTGATCCAAGTGACGTTGCATGCTCCGCTAGATCTGACCGTCCGCCGCGGGGAGGGGCTCTACGACCCCGCCGCGGAACACGACGCCTGCGGCGTCGGCATGGTCGCCACCATGAACCGTCGGCCGGAGCGGCGCGTCATCGACAAGGCCATCGAGGTGTTGAGGAACCTGGACCACCGTGGCGCGGTGGGCGCCGAGGAGAACACCGGCGACGGCGCGGGCATCCTGATGGGCATGCCCGACGCGTTCATGCGGGCTGTGGTCGACGCGCCGCTGCCGGAACCGGGCCACTACGCCGCCGGCATCGCGTTCCTGGACCGGGACACCGCCGCATGCGGCCGCCAGCAGCAGGCCATCACCGCCATCGTGCGCGAGGAGGAGCTGGAACCGCTCGCCTGGCGTGCCGTACCGACCGATCCGAACGGGCTGGGGTTGCAGGCGCTGGCCTCGATGCCCGCGTTCGTCACGCTGGTCGTCGCCTCCCCGGACGGCTCCCTGAGCGGACTGGACCTGGAGCGCAAGGCGTTCCGCATCCGCAAGCGCGTGGAGCACGAGGTCGGCGTGTACTTCGCCTCGCTGTCCGGGCGGACCATCACCTACAAGGGCATGCTGACAACCATGCAGCTGACTGGCTTCTTCCCGGACCTCAACGACGAGCGGATGGCGGCGCGCGTGGCCATCGTGCACTCGCGCTTCTCCACCAACACGTTCCCCAGCTGGCCGCTGGCCCAGCCCTTCCGACTGCTGGCCCACAACGGCGAGATCAACACCATCCAGGGCAACCGCAACTGGCTGCAGGCCCGCGAGGGACGTCTGAGCTCCGAACTGCTCGGCGAGTTCGAGCCGCTGCTGCCGATCGCCACGCCCGGCTATTCGGACTCCGGTACCTTCGACGAGTGTCTGGAGCTGCTGCACCTGGCCGGCCGCAGCCTGCCGCACGCCATCCTGATGATGCTGCCGCCCGCCTGGGAGAACGACGACACGCTCGACCCCGACGTGCGCGCCTTCTACGAGTACAACAACACGCTGATCGAACCGTGGGACGGTCCGGCGCACATCATCTTCACCGACGGCACGCAGGTCGGCGCGCTGCTCGACCGCAACGGCTTCCGCCCGGGCCGCTGGCAACTGGACGACACCGGCCTGGTCGTGCTCGCCTCCGAAGCCGGCGTGCTGCCCGACGTGCCCACCGAACACGTGAGCGTCAAGGGGCGTCTGGAACCGGGTCGGATGTTCCTTGTGGACACCGCCGAAGGCCGCATCGTGCCGGACGACGAGATCAAGCACGCGCTCGCCGCGCAGCACCCGTACCGGCAGTGGGTGGAGGGCAACAGCGTGCACATGAACGAACTGCCCGCCCGCGAACACGTCAACCACTCCTACGAATCGGTGCTCCGCCGCCAGCGCGCCTTCGGCTACACCGAGGAAGACATCAAGCTGATCCTCAACCCCATGGCGGACACCGGCAAGGAGCCGCTCGGCTCGATGGGCAACGATACGCCGATGGCCGTGCTCTCCGACCGCAGCCGCATGCTGTTCGACTACTTCACGCAGAAGTTCGCGCAGGTCACCAACCCGCCGCTCGACTGGGAGCGCGAACGGATCGTCACCTGTCTGGAATCGGCGATCGGCCCCGAGCCGAACCTGCTGGAGGACACCGAGCTGCACGCCAAGAAGATCCTGATCCCGCTGCCGGTCATCAACTCCGAGGAGATGGCGCAGCTCAAGCGGCTCGACCGCGCCGCCATCCTCGACGGCTACTACCGGCCGTTCGTCGTCAAGGGCCTGTATCAGGTCGCCGGCGGTGGCCCCGCGCTCGAATCGCGGCTCGACGAGATCTTCGCCGACATCGACCGGGCGATCGCCGACGGCGCGAACTTCATCGTGCTCTCCGACCGCGGCTCAGACCACACGTGGGCACCGATCCCGTCGCTGCTGCTCACCTCCGCGGTCCAGCATCATCTGCTGCGTCGGCACACGCGCACCCAGGTCTCGCTGGCCGTGGAGGCCGGCGACGTGCGCGAGATCCACCACGTCGCGCTGCTCATCGCCTACGGCGCCGCATGCGTGAACCCGTACCTGGCGTTCGAGACCGTGGAGGACCAGGCCCGCCGCGGCTACCTCACGGTCGATGCGGCCACCGCCGTGACGAATGTGACGCACGCCCTGTCGATCGGCGTGCTCAAGATCATGAGCAAGATGGGCGTCTCCACCATCATGAGCTACCGCGGCGCCCAGCTGTTCGAGGCGGTCGGCCTGAACAAGACCGTCATCGACCGGTACTTCACCGGCACCACCTCGCAGGTCGGCGGCATCGGACTGGACGAGATTGCCGAGGAGGTGGCCCGCCGCCACCGCGTGGCCTATCCGAATCAGTGGACCGTCACCGCGCATGACGAGCTGCCCACCGGCGGCGACTACAAGTGGCGGCGCACCGGCGAGAACCACCTGAACGACCCGGAGGCCATCTTCCTGCTCCAGCAGTCCACGCAGCGCGGCGACTACGGCATGTTCAAGCGGTACTCGGCGCATATCAACAGCACGTCGCACCGTCTGATGACGCTGCGCGGCCTGATGCGGTTCAAGCCGACCCGCCAGCCGATCCCGATCGACGAGGTCGAGCCGGCCAGCGAGATCGTCAAGCGCTTCTCCACCGGCGCGATGAGCTACGGCTCAATCTCGCAGGAAGCGCACGAGACGCTCGCCATCGCGATGAACATGATCGGCGCGCGCTCCAACTCCGGCGAAGGCGGCGAATCCGACGACCGGATCAACGACCCGCTGCGCGTCAGCCGCATCAAGCAGATCGCCTCCGCGCGCTTCGGCGTGACCAGCGACTACCTGGTGCATGCCACCGACCTGCAGATCAAGCTCGCCCAGGGCGCCAAGCCGGGCGAGGGCGGCCACCTGCCCGGTGCCAAGGTGCCGCCGTGGATCGCCAAGGTGCGTCATTCCACGCCCGGCGTGGAGCTGATCTCCCCGCCGCCGCACCATGACATCTACTCGATCGAGGATCTGAAGCAGCTGATCAACGACGCGAAGATGGCCAACCCCAAGGCCCGCATCCACGTCAAGCTCGTCTCCGAGTTCGGCGTCGGCACAATCGCGGCCGGCGTGGCCAAATGCCATGCCGACGTGGTGCTGATCTCCGGCTATGACGGCGGCACCGGCGCGGCCCCGCTCAACGCCATCAAGCACGCCGGCACCCCGTGGGAGATCGGCCTGTCCGAAACCCAGCAGACGCTGATCCTCAACGGTCTGCGCTCCCGCGTGACCGTGCAGTGCGACGGCGAGCTCAAGACCGGCCGCGACGTGATGATCGCCGCCCTGCTGGGCGCCGAGGAGTTCGGCTTCGCCACCGCGGCGCTGATCGTGGAGGGCTGCGTGATGATGCGCGCCTGCCAGAAGAACACCTGCCCACAGGGCATCGCCACGCAGGACCCGGAGCTGCGCGCCCGGTTCACCGGCAAGCCCGAGCATGTGGTCAACTTCTTCATGTTCATCGCCGAAGAGGTGCGCGAGCTGCTGGCCCAGCTCGGCTTCCGCACGCTTGAAGAGGCCGTGGGCCACGTGGAGTGCCTGGATCAGGACGAGGCGGTCAGCCGCTGGAAGGCGGACGGCGTGGACTTGACGAACGTGCTGATGCAGCCCGGCCCGGTCCCCGGCACGATCCTGCACAAGACCATCGAGCAGAACCACGAGCTCGACAAGGCGCTGGACAACGAGCTGATCCGTCTGGCCGAGCCCGCGCTGGAACGCCGCGAACCCGTGCGCATCGAGATGCCGATCCGCAACGTCAACCGCACGCTCGGCACGATGGTCGGTTACGAGATCACCCGTCGTTACGGTGCCGAGGGCCTGCCCGACGACACGATCGACATGACCCTGCACGGTTCCGGTGGCCAGTCGATCGGCGCGTTCATCCCGCGCGGCGAGACCCTGCGCGTCTACGGCGAGGTCAACGACTACGCCGGCAAGGGCCTGTCCGGCGGACGCATGGTCGTCCGGTCGGCCGACGACGTGACCTTCGACCCGCATACGAACGTGATCGCCGGCAACGTGACCGGTTTCGGCGCGACCTCCGGCGAGATGTTCGTGGCCGGCAAGGCCGGCGAACGCTTCGCGGTGCGCAACGGCGGTGCCACGTTCGTGGTCGAGGGCGTGGGCGACCACGGCTGCGAGTACATGACCGGCGGCACCGTGGTGGTGCTGGGCCCCACCGGACGCAACTTCGGCGCCGGCTTCTCCGGCGGCGACGCGTTCGTGCTCGACCTGGACACGTCCAAGGTCAACCCCGAGGCCGCCGCACACGGGTCGCTGCTGTTCGAACCGCTGGACGGGGCGACATCCGGGAAGGTGCGCGACCTGGTCAAGCGCCACGCCGAGGAGACCGGCTCGGCGTTCGCCGCCGCGCTGCTGGAGGACTGGGATGCGACGGCCGCCCGGTTCACGCATGTGGTGCCCAGGCAGTATGTGGCGATGACCGCGGCGATGCGCCGCGCCGAAGACGAGCATATCGATTTCAACGAGCCCGGCGTCTGGGAACAGGTGTACGAGCAGGTGATGGAAGGAGCGCGCTGACATGGCGGACCCCAGAGGATTCCTTAAAGTACGTACCCGCCGCGAACCGGCCGAACGCCCCGTCGAGGAGCGCATCCGCGACTGGATGGACGTGCACGCCGAATCCGGCCTGCAGCCCTGGACGCGCGAACAGGCGTCCCGCTGCATGGACTGCGGCACCCCGTTCTGCATGACCGGCTGCCCGCTGGGCAACCTCATCCCCGAATTCAACGACCTGGTGTATCAGGGCAAGTGGGAGGACGCCTACCATCGGCTGTCCTCCACCAACAACTTCCCTGAGGTCACCGGCCGCATCTGCCCGGCCCTGTGCGAATCGGCCTGCGTGCTGGGCATCCGCCAGCCGCCGACGATGATCAAGAACGACGAGTGCACGATCATCGACCAGGCGTGGCAGCTGGACTATGTCAAGCCGATGCCGCCGCACCGCCTGACCGACATGACCGTGGCCGTCGTCGGCTCCGGGCCGGCGGGACTCGCCTGCGCCCAGCAGCTGACCCGCGCCGGACATACCGTCGTGGTCTACGAGCGCGACGACGCGATCGGCGGCCTGATGCGCTACGGCATCCCCAACTTCAAGCTCGACAAACGGCTGATCGACCGCCGCGTGGAGCAGATGGAGGCCGAAGGCACCCGATTCCGCACCGGCGTGGAGGTCGGCAAGGACATCTCCTGGGACGAGCTGCGCTCGCGGTACGACGCGGTGGTCGTCGCCATCGGCTCCACCGTGCCGCGCGACATGAACCTGCCCGGGCGCGAGCTCGACGGCATCCATTTCGCGATGGAGTACCTGCCGGATGCGACCCGCCGCGTCTACGGCAAGGAACCGGTCCACGGCATCGACGCGAAGGACAAGAACGTCATCGTGATCGGCGGCGGCGACACCGGCTCCGACTGCCTGGGCACCGCCATCCGCCAGGGCGCCAGGAGCGTGACCGTGCTGCAGATCATGTCCAAGGAGCCGACCGAACGCCCCGACAACCAGCCGTGGCCCACCTACGCGCGCCTGTACCAGCAGACCAGCTCGATGGAGGAGGGCGGCGAGTATCTGTACAACACGGATTCGGTGAACTTCATCGGGTCCGACAACAACGAGGCGGGGGAAGGCCAAACCGAAGTCCGTGTCGAGCATTCGGCCACGGCCGCCGGATTCGTGGCCGACGGGCACGGCCATGTGACCGGGCTCAAGGTCGTCAACGTCGCACCGGGGGAGGACGGGCCGTTCACCCGACAGCCGGGCACCGAACGCGTGTTGCCCGCCGACCTGGTGCTGATCTCGGTCGGCTTCCTGCATCCGGATACCACGACGCTGAGCGAGCAACTGCCGGTCGAGCTGGACGGACGCGGCAACGTGTCGCGTGACGACTCGTACGCCACGTCGCAGGACGGCGTCTTCGCCTGCGGCGACGCGGGCCGCGGACAGAGCCTGGTGGTCTGGGCCATCGCCGAAGGCCGCTCCTGCGCCGCCGCCGTGGACCGCTACCTGACCGGCGACACCGAGCTGCCCGCGCCGATTGAGGCCTCGCGCCGCCCGATGGCGCTGCCGCGGTAAGCGCGAAGGATGCCGTAACCGGGATTTCTGCGGTTGCTGTTGTACAGTAGCTTGCAGTGAATCCGTTCGCATCATGAAGGAGTGAGCATGCCGAACCGTGCAGAACGCCGTGCGCAGGAGAAGCGCAACCGCAGGGGCATCCCGCAGCAGTACGACCAGACCCGGGGTCGTGGTCGTTCCGGGATGATCGACGAGTACGCGCTGCAGCAGAAGTCGATTCGTCTGCAGGAGGGCACGGACGGCGAGTGGAAGCCGACCGCCTCGTTCGAGACGCCGGAGATGACGGCCGATACGGATATCGCGCTGCGCAACCCGAAGCTCGTCAAGGCGCCGCATTCGGTGCGCCAGTGGTTCCGCGTGCTGAGCTGGGCGCTGATCGTCATTGCGGCGATCGCGTTCGTGGTGGTCATGTGGCTG
>NZ_DGVO01000025.1:0-1173 GCF_002394995.1 Bifidobacterium sp. UBA4282 | reverse complement strand
GCCGATCTGGCTGGTGGCCGGCGTGGCCGTGGTCTTCGCGGTCGGCGTGCTCAGCCTGTTCTTCACCGCGGGAAACTCGAAGCACAACCCGAATCTGGACGCCAACGGCACCGCCGTGTGATTGAGCCCCTGTGATCGGGTGGCAGCCTGCGTTCCCTACATTTCAGATCGCCTCCGACGAACGTCTCACGTGCGTTCGTCGGAGGCGATCGGCGTCATATGTCACCAACCCAGCGGCGCATCCAGCATGACATGGGTCGTTGAGGTCACCAGCACGTCGATCGAACGGCCTTTGGTCGGATGCGACGAGGTCGAGAACGAGAAATGCCGCGCCTTGCGGTCGGAGTGGGCCTTGGCGACGACATCGCACAGGTCCGCGTACGTCTTCGTCGCGGAATCGGGGGAATGGAACTCAAACGGTACGCCGTCGATATACAGACGGTAGATTGCATAATCTTCAGCCATATGCTCATGTAAACACCGAAATCTTAAAATGCGGTGCGGGGCGTGTTGCGTGCCGTATCCACACATATGGCAATGCGGTACTCCGCACCCATCATTCGTGCCGGTCATAGATTCCGGAGCGAGCTCGCCCAGAGTTATCATGGTGGTGTTGGGAGGTTGCCATGTTGGTGTTGAACAATGTCGGGTTTTCATACGGCGCTCGGGTGATTCTGGATGGGGCTGATGCGGTGTTCCCGTCGGGCTCGGCGACGGCTTTGATGGGGCCATCGGGTTCGGGCAAGACCACGCTGCTACGTCTGATGGACGGTTCGCTCAAGCCGGATGCGGGATCGGTGCTGCTGGATGGCGAGCCGGTGGCGGAGATCGGGCGCGGCGAACTGCTGGGGTCATTATGCATGAGGGTGTTTCAGGACTACCGGTTGGTGCCGTATCTGAGCGTGCGGGACAATATCATGCTGGCGGTGGAGGCCTCTCAACGTCATGGCCGATATCGTTCCCCGGGGTCGGAAGGTGCGACCGTGGATGCGGCTGGGGCGGACGAACTGCTGGACCGGGTGCATCTGCATGGGTACGCTGATCGGGAGGCCGGCGAGTTGTCGGGGGGCGAGCAGCAGCGGGTGGCCATCGCCCGCTCCCTGGCCTCCGGCGCCCGGACCATCCTGGCCGACGAGCCCACGGGCAACCTGGACGCGGCGAACACCGTGACCG
>NZ_DGVO01000027.1:0-12235 GCF_002394995.1 Bifidobacterium sp. UBA4282 | reverse complement strand
CGGCTCCGCAGGCGTGTCGCCCTCAGACGTAGCCGAACAGGAGTATGCAGATGAGCATGCAGACGGGCTGATGCACCAGATAGATCCAGATGCTGTATCTACCGACCGTCGACAGCGGTGCCAGTCCATGCCGCGCCACAGACTGCGACGGGCGGATCGCCATCACGATCCGGTTCAGGAAATACCCGCAGATATACAGGAACAGCCACGGCAGAATCGGGAAGTAGTCGTTGGATCGGAAGCCCGGGAACGGGAAGCCGAACGGGGTCAGCACCCGACAGTCGTACAGCCAATCGGGCAGCTCCAACCGGAGCACGCCCGGCACGCCCAGATACCCCAGCTGCACATCCTTGAACACCACGAACAGTGCAAAGGCCGCAACCAGACCGATCGCCGCGGGAATCCGCCGCAACCCCGGCTCCATCGGGATCATCAACAGTACAGCGCAGCCGATGCAGTTGAGGATGCCAAACCACACCGCCTCGGCGGGCATGGCCAGCACCGTCACCCCGCTGATCGCCAGGCCCCAGACGTTCAGCATGATGCCGCGCTTGAGGTTGCCGCTCCTCCCCCACGACCACACGAATCCGGAGACCAGGATGAATGTCCAGCAGATCGACTGCTGCCAGATGTGCACGGCGGGCCGCGAGTACCAGGAGGGGTCTTGTCCGTAGACCATGAACACGTCGTAGCAGAAGTGGAAGATCACCATGCTGATGATGGCGATCCCGCGGATTGTATCGATCAGGTCGTAGCGTCCCTCACGCGTCGGCATCGCAGTCCTCCCCGCCGTCGGATGGTTCTTCGCACACTCTACCGCAGCCACCGTGACTCTGATCTATTCGGCCTGTTCGCTTATCCCGAAAACGCTGAGATTCCGGGGTTAGCATGATGGATCAGAGTCACGATAGATCAGAGTCCGGGAAAAGTGCGCAGAAAAATAGTCTGGACAGGGGCGGAGCACGCTGATTAACTGGAGAGCATGAACGTGAAGCGAAGCGAACCGTCCCGACCATTGTCCACGAAGGACTGGGTTCCGGATCAGCCCGGAGCATGGGCCTTGGCGCTGCTACCCGCCTTGGCCGGCATGGTGATCGGAGGGTTCGACGTCGGCCGACTGTGGCTGACGGGCGCATGGCTGCTGTGCTACTGCGTGCAGTTCACGGCGGCGAGATGGCTACGGTCACGATTCCAGCGTCGATACCTGCCGCCGGTGCTGACCTACGCCGCGCTGTTAGCGGTTGCGGGCGTGCCGCTGTTGGCGATGCATCCGCTGATTCTGGTGTGGGCACCGCTGTATGCGGTATGCGCCGGCGTTTCATTCCTGTGCGCATGGCTGCGCAGGGAAAGGTCACTGTGGGCCAATGCGGCGGCGGTGATCGCCACGTCGATGATGGCATACGTGGTATATGCCTTCGACGCCCCCGATCTGTTGGAACGGACCGGCATGGGGCTCGCGCTCGCCGGCATCTTCATGCTGACGCAGTTCGGATCGGTGCTGTATGTCAAGACGATGATCCGGGAACGTCGCAACAATCGATACCTTGCGGCGTCATGGATCTGGCATGCGGCGTTGCTGGCGTTGGCCTGCGCGGTTCCGGGTGGCACGCTGCCGTTGCCGATCATTGCGACAGCCCTCTTGCTCAGGGCGGTTGCGATGCCGCTGTTGGGGCGCAGGATTCGTATCAAGCCCATTGCGGTGGGGCTGCTGGAGATGGTGTTCAGCGTAACGGTGTGTGTCTACGCGCCGTTCTGCGCCCCATGGATTTCAGCGGCCCTAATGTTCTAGCCCAAACGCTGCGCGACACCGCATAACTACTGCAAAAGGGACAGCTGGAACCAGCCAAATGGACCATCTGGTGCAGCGACACCATAGGGCTGCAACAGAAGGGCCCGACAGGTCGGAACGGCAAGCCAGAGCGGGGCAAGGCGCTGCGGATATGCGTGGGCCCCGGGCGGATAACCGGTATCCGCCCGGGGCCCTTGAGGATGTCAATCCGAGACCGGCACCGAACCGATCGGCGATCGCTGGCGGCGGCTGGCCAATCAACGGTCAGTCGCCGCCACCACGCCGCTCAGCAGTGGCCGGTTGGCTCAGACAACTCAGACGCGCTCCGAAGCCTCCTCGGTCGCGGCCTCGCCCTGGCGCTCGACGCGCAGGCGATGGCCCTCGGCCTGGGAGACGCCGTAGTAGGCGGCGATGGCGATGTCCTTCATGTCCTCGATCATCGGGATGCGCGGGTTCGCGGGGGCGCACTGGTCCTCGTAGGCGCGCATGCCGATCTCGTCGATGATGGACCAGTAGTAGTCCTCGTCAACGCCGCAGTCCTGGAAGGACTTGTTCATCTGCAGCTTGTTGTCGCGGTAATCTTCCACGGCGCGGGCCAGGTTCTCGACGCCCTCGGCCGGGGTGTTGCCCGGGTTGATGCCAAGGTTCTTGGCAATCTCCTGATAGCGCTCCGGCGCGATGTACTTGTTGTACTTCGGCCAGCTGGTGGGCTCCAGCGGGATCTGACCGTTGTAGCGGATCACATACGGCAGCAGGATGGAGTTGGTGCGGCCATGGGCCACGTGGCACAGCGCGCCGATGGTGTGGGCCATGGCGTGGCACATGCCGAGGAAGGCGGAGCCGAAGGCCATGCCGGCCATGGTGGCGGCGTTGTGCATCTTCTCCTGGGCCTTGATCTTCTCCTCACCGGGCTCGGCGTTGACCGAGGTGGCCAGGTTGTCCCAGATCAGCTTGGCCGCGTGCAGCGCCATGCCGTCGGTGAAGTCGTTGGCGTACACGGAGGCGTAGGCCTCGAAGGAGTGGGTCAGAGCGTCGAAGCCGGCGTCGCAGGCCAGCTTGCGCGGCTGGGTGCGGGCCAGGACCGGATCCACGATGGCGACCGACGGGGTCAGCGCGTAATCGGTGATCGGGTACTTGTAGCCGGTCTTGTGGTCGGTGATCACGGCGAACGGCGTGACTTCGGAGCCGGTGCCGGACGAGGTCGGGATGCACACGAGCTTGGCCTTCTTGCCCAGCGGCGGGATCTTGAAGGCGCGCTTGCGGATATCGAAGAACTTCTCACGCACGTCGGAGAAGGAGATCTCCGGGTGCTCGTACAGCAGCCACATGATCTTGGCCGCATCCATCGGGGAGCCGCCTCCGACCGCGATGATGGTGTCGGGTTCGAACTCCTCGCGCATCATCTCGGCACCCTTCTCGACGGTCTCGACCGAAGGCTCCGGCTCGACGTAGTCGATGATGCGGAAGGTGACGCGGTTGGAACGGGCGCGCAGCTGGTCGATGACCTTGTCCACGATGCCCAGCTGCTCCATGACCTTGTCGCAGACGATGACGGCCTTCTCGATGCCGTACATGTCGCGCAGGTACTTGATCGCGTTCGGCTCGAAGTAGGTCTTGGCCGGGATCTTGAACCACTGCATGTTGTTGTTCCTCCGAGCGATGCGCTTGATGTTGATGAGGTTCACGGCCTGGACGTTGCCGGAGACGGAGTTGCCGCCGTAGGAGCCGCAGCCCAGGGTCAGCGACGGGGCGATGGCGTTGTAGATGTCGCCGACGCCGCCGAGCGAGCTCGGGGAGTTCCAGATCACGCGGCAGGCATGCATGCGCACGCCGTACTCACGCACGAGATCCTGGTTGTTGGTGTGGATGACGGCGGTGTGGCCGGCGCCGTGCACGAGCATCTGCTCGCACATCTTGAAGCCGGTTTCCTTGTCCGGGGACTTGAGCACGGCCTGGACCGGGCACAGCTTCTCCATGGTCAGCGGCTCGTTCTCGCCGACTTCCTTGCACTCGGCACAGATGATGGTGGTGTCCTCGGGGATCGAGAAGCCGGCGGCGTTCGCGATGAAGTGCGGGGACTTGCCCGGAACCACGCTGTTGAGCTTCGGGGTCTGGCCCGAGTAGGCGGTGCAGCCGAACATGTACTGCTCGAGCTTGGCCTTCTCCTCGTCGGTGACGAAGTAGGCCTTGCGGCGCTTGAGCTCCTGGACCAGCGGGTCGTACACATCCTTGTCGGCGATGATGGCCTGCTCGGTGGCGCAGATCATGCCGTAGTCGAAGTGCTTGGAGAGCACCAGGTCGTTGGCGGCGCGGACGATGTCCACGTCCTTGTCCACGTAGGCCGGGGCGTTGCCGGCGCCCACGCCGAGGGCGGGCTTGCCGGAGGAGTACGCGGCGGTGACCATGCCCGGGCCGCCGGTGGCCAGGATCGTGGCGATGCCGGGGTGCTTCATCAGCGCGCCGGTGGCCTCGATGGACGGGTGCTCGATCCACTGGATGCAGTTCTCCGGGGCACCGGCCTCGATGGCGGCGTCACGCACGATGCGGGCGGCTTCGGCGGAGCACTTCTGGGCGAACGGGTGGAAGCCGAAGACGATCGGGCAGCGGGTCTTCAGCGCGATCAGCGACTTGAAGATCGCGGTGGAGGTCGGGTTGGTGACCGGGGTCACGCCGGCGACGACGCCGACCGGCTCGGCGACCTCGTCGATGCCCATGACGTCGTCCTCACGGATGATGCCGACGGTGCGCTGACCGGCCAGGTAGTTGGTCACGTGTTCGCAGGCGAAGATGTTCTTGGTGGCCTTGTCCTCCACCAGACCGCGGCCGGTCTCCTCGACGGCCATCTTGGCCAGCACCAGGTGCTTGTTCAGCGCCGCGATGGACGCCTTGGCGACGATGTGGTCGATCTGCTTCTGGTCGAGCTTCTCGAACTCCTCAAGGGCCTTGAGACCCTTCTTGACCAGGGCGTCGACCTCGGCCTCGGCCGCTGCGAGCTTCTCCTCGGGGGTCGGCTTGGCCGGTGCCGCATTCTTCTTTGCTTCTGCCACTTCGGTCCTCCTCGATCTTGATAGATGCAAAGGTGTCTCTCTCCCGCCCCGAACGTCAAGGCGGAACCGTCACGAAAATTCTGTGACCTGCATCACAATCTAGCCGATAAACCCTACTTTTTGCCGGGTGGTTCGAATTGAGCGTGTCATGATTGAAGACTGACCGGAAACGTTCGATTACGGTAACTTTTTGTTCGCTTCTCCATTGAAACGCCCATCGAATGTTCTGTGTTGTTGTCTTTCGCTTCATGTTATCGCTACCAGTTCACCGGAGCTCACACAGCCGAACAGACGGCACCCGCCGGACGCGGCCGGACCGCGCCTCTTCCCGGAACAGTCAGTGCACCCAAAACGCCAGTTCACCCCCCGACGCCGGGGCAACCGGCCGCACTCCGTACAATGGTCGTATGAAGAACCCGACACTGCACCGCTATGCCACGCGTCCGGGATTCTACTTCACCGACGATGGTGGAGCCGACGTTGTGGTCCGATCCGAGAACGCCGATCAGGTATGGATGAGCGTCATCGAACCGCTGGGACGCCCCACGGCGTTCTTCAACGAGGCGATCCGCCTGGTGGACGATCCGAGCACGCCGTTCGTGGCGCAGATCCGCAACTACCCCGTGTCCACGCGCATCATCGAATCCCTGAATCTGCGCGAGACGCTGTTCCGCATGAGCGGCCCGAACTACGGCCTGTGGTATGTGCACCTGCCCAAAGCCTGGGACGGCATGCGCTATGGCTTCCGTGTGGACGGCACCTGGGACCCCAAGCACGGCGTGCGGTTCAACCCGTACAAGTTCCTCATCGACCCGCACGGCAAGGGCATCGACGGGCGCATGGAGCTGGATCCGGCGGCGTTCTCTTACCAGTGCGACATCGTGGACGGCAAGGTCAAGGGATCGGCGTGGGGCGCGATGAGCACCATCGACTCACTGGGCAAGGTGCCGATGTCGGTGGCGATCGACGACCGCGACGAGTCCAAGCACGAGGGCGAGCCCGACCACCCGCACGTCCCGTGGAGCAAAACCGTGATCTACGAGCTGCACGTCAAGGGGTTCACCGCCGACGCCCCGTGGCTGCCAGCGGAGCTGCGCGGCACCTACGCCGGGCTGGCGCACCCCACCACGCTCTCCTATCTCCAACGGCTGGGCGTGACGTCCATCGAGCTGCTGCCGATTCAGGCCAAGCAGGACGAGCTATTCCTGCAGGAGCGCGGCGGCACCAACTACTGGGGTTACTCCACGCTGAGCTATTTCGCGCCGGAACCCTCCTACGCCACCCGCAACGCGCAACGCAAGGGTGCGGCGGCCGTGCGCAAGGAGGTCATCGACATGGTGCGCGCCCTGCACGAGGCAGGCTTCGAGGTCATCATGGACGTGGTGTACAACCACACCTGCGAGGGCGGCGTGGAGGGACCGACCGTCTGCTGGCGCGGACTGGACACGCTCACCTACTACCGCCAGCAGAAGGGCAATCCCGGCCGGCTGGAGGATACGACCGGCTGCGGCAACACGCTGGACTTCACGAATACGCCGGTGGTGGCGTTCGCCATCGACTCGCTGCGGTACTGGGCCAAGCGTATCGGCATCGACGGCTTCCGATTCGACTTGGCCGCCTCGCTGGCGCGCCTGGACGGCGAGTTCACCAAACACCACCCGTTCCTGTACGCGCTGCGCAGCGACCTGCTGCTCGGCAACCTCAAGATCATCATGGAGCCGTGGGATCTGGGCAATCAGGGCTGGCGCACCGGCCAGTTCGGACTGCCGTTCGGCGAGTGGAACGATCGCTTCCGCGATACGACGCGCACGTTCTGGCTCTCCGATGTGGCCGCCGGCACCAAGTCCGGTAGCATCGGCATGCAGGAGATCGCCACGCGACTATGCGGTTCGGCCGACCTGTTCGCCACCGACCCCGGCCGCGGCGCGACGGCGTCGATCAACTTCGTGGCCTGCCACGACGGGTTCACGCTCACCGATCTGACCCGGTACGCCGTCAAACACAATGAGGCCAACGGGGAGAACAACATCGACGGCTCGAACACGAACCATTCGACGAACTTCGGCGTGGAGGGACCGAGCGTGGACGCCAGGGTGGAGGCCAAGCGCGAGCGGGCGGCCATGAACATGTTCGGCATGCTGCTGCTTTCGCTCGGCACGCCGATGCTGCTGGCCGGCGACGAGTTCCGCAACACGCAGGAGGGCAACAACAACGCCTACTGCCAGGACAACGCCATCACCTGGCTGAACTGGGATTGGATGCGCAAGAACAGCGATTCCCCGGAACGCCGGCGCATCGATGCGGTGTCGGAGCTCATCGCCATCCGCAAATCGCTGGAACTGTTCCACCATGAGGACTTCTTCACGCGACTGACCCAGCTCGGACTGCTCAAACCGTCCAGCCGGGTGCAGTGGTTCCTGCCGGACGGCACCACGCCGATGGAGGGCGACTGGTTCGACACCTCGATTCGCAGCTTCACGATGCGGCTGACGTCCAACGAGGAAGTGGATGTGCTGATTGTGATCAACGGTATCGATAAGGCGATGGATTTCCATCTGCCCGCGGACAGCATGTGGAAGTGCCTGTGGAGTTCGGCGGTGACCAGCGGCGACGAGCCGAAGCGCAAGACGGTTCGCGCACGAAAGACTGCGGGCGCCGCGGCCGCAACTGTGCAGCCCACGCCCGAAGACAACGTGTGGCGCGTGCCCGCGCTGAGCATCAGCCTGATCCAACAGATCGACTGGTAACGCACAGACTTGTATCACAGTCCGTGAATACGAAGCAGGGGTCCAACCCGTGAGGATTGGACCCCTGCTTCGTATAGCCGGTAAGGCTTAGCGCTTCGAGAACTGCGGAGCGCGGCGAGCCTTGTGCAGACCGGCCTTCTTGCGCTCCACGACGCGGGCGTCGCGGGTCAGGAAGCCAGCCTTCTTCAGGGCGGCGCGGTTCGCGTCACGATCGATGGCGTTGAGCGCACGGGCCACGCCGAGGCGGATGGCGCCGGCCTGGCCGGTGGTGCCGCCACCGTCGACGAGGACGATGCAGTCGAACTTGCCTTCGAGCTTCAGCAGCACGATCGGGGAGTTGACCTCACGCTGCAGCAGCTTGGAGGGGAAGTACTCCTCCAGGGTGCGGCCGTTGATGGTCCACTTGCCGGTGCCGGGGACGAGACGCACGCGGGCGACGGCCTCCTTGCGACGACCCGTGCCGTAGCCCGGGGCGATGGTGGAGGTGCCGGTGCCAGCGCCGGAGTTGGTCTCGGTGGTGTAGGAGGTGAGCTCTTCGGTCTCAAGAACCGCGGAGTTGTTGTTCTCAGCCATGATGTTCTATCTCCCTTCGGTTCACTTGCCCTGCTGCGAGACCTGGGTGATCTCGAAGGTCTGCGGCTTCTGCGGCGTGTGAGGATGCTCCTCGCCGGCGAAGATGTGCAAACGATCCAGCTGCACCTTGGAAAGACGGTTCTTCGGCATCATGCCCTTCACCGCGGCCATGATGATGCGCTCGGGCTTATTCTGCATCAGCTCGGCGTAGCTGTCACGGCGCAGACCGCCGGGACGACCGGAGTGAGAATAGAGTTCCTTGCCCATCTTGTTGCCGGTCAGCGCGATCTTGGAAGCGTTGATGACGATCACATGGTTGCCGGAATCGGCATGCGGAGCGAACGTCGGCTTGTTCTTGCCGCGCAGGAGGGTCGCCACATGGGTGGCGAGACGGCCGAGCACCACGTCGGTGGCGTCCACGATGTACCAGTCATGAGTCAGATCAGCTGGCTTCGGTGTGAAAGTTTTCACGATGTACCTTTTCTATATATTGTGTTCCGGGCCTCAGCCAGTCGCGTGAAGCAGTCGCGCCTGCCGTCGGCCTCATTATCCGTGGGCTCCCTGAAAGTCCTCGATGGCGAGTGGGAAAGCGCTTTGAAGGACCCCGTAGGGAAACACAACAATCGACTAGTATATCAGCGCCCTTGACTTTGCGGAACCGTCGTGTTGCCGAATAGTTCCGGTCTGTCAACAGCGCAAGCCCCTCCTTGCGGAGGGGCTTGACGCGTACGGTTCGAGGCCACCGGGCTTAGGACTGCATGATGGCGGTCAGGGACTGCAGTCGGGCGTTGTCGAACAGCGTCTCCAGCGGGACCACGTTCCCCTGCGCATCGGCCAGCGGCACACGCCAGTTCGGATACTCGTTGTTGGTGCCCGGCTGGTTCTGCGCGCGATGCTCGCCGACCGCGTCGGTCAGCGAGGCGGCCAGCAGCTTGGACGGCGCGGCCTTGAGCGCACGGTACAGCGATTCCACGATCTGCTGTTCGTTGGCATGCTCATCCTCCAGCAGCTTCGGGTCCAGGTAGCCGTTATCCACCAGCATCATCAGCATGGCGTTGTGCTCCTTGACGGCGCTCGCCTGGAACTCCTGCGCGGAGCAGGTCAGCAGGTTAAGCCGTTCGCGGATGCGCACATGCTCGTAATCCAGATATCCGGCGCACGGCGGCAGGTCGTGGGTGTTCACCGACGCCAGCGCGTACGGGCGCCAGGTCCTGGGCTCATGGAACACGCCGTCGGTCTGCTCGAACCATTCGACGGCGCAGCCCAACAGCCCGTGTTCGGCCAGCGAATCGGCCACGTACTCCGGCACCACGCCAAGGTCCTCGCCGACCACCACGCCGCCGACACGGGAGGCCTCGATGGCCAGGATGCCCAGCATGATGTCCGAATCGTAGTAGACGTAGGCGCCCTCCATGGCGGACTTGCCCTCCGGGATCCACCACAGGCGGAACAGACCGAGGATGTGGTCGATCCGCACGGCACCGGACTGGGCGAACATACCATGCACGATGTCGCGGTAGGTGCGGTAGCCGTTGTTCTCCAGGTCGATCGGGCTCAGCGGCGGCTGGCTCCAGTTCTGCCCCTGCTGGTTGAAGAAGTCCGGCGGTGCGCCGACGGTCGCCCCTTTGGCGAAACGCTCCGGATTCCACCAGACGTCGCAGCCGAGCGGATGGACGCCCACGGCCATATCGGCCATGACGCCGATCTGCATGCCAGCTTCCTTGGCTGCTTCCTGGGCGCTGCGGAACTGCTGGGTGGCGACCCACTCCATCCAACGGTAGAAATCGAGCGTATCCGGGAACTGGTTGCGCAAGTCCGCGATCTGCGGGGAGTCCTTGGTCAGCGAACGCTCCCAGTTGTTCAGGTCCGCGCTCGGCGCGCCCCACTTGTCATAGCACAGGCACCATGTGGCGTAGGCCTCCAGCTCCTCGCCGCAGGACTGCTTGAACGCCTCGAACTCGGCCTGTCGGGCTTCGTTGCGCCCGACCTTGAACAGAATCCACAGGGCGTGCATCTTGGCGCGCCACATCGTGTCCCGGTCGATGATCTGCGGGTCGCCGTTCAACGCGGCCACGCCGTCGTGCAGATCGTTGATCTGGGCCTTGACCGATTCGTCCGCGGTGCGGTACTCCTCGATGGACTCGGGCCGGATGTAGGTGAAGTTCACGAACCTGCGGGACACCGGCAGATACGGCGACGGGGTCAGCGGGGAGACCGGTTCGGCCGCGTGCATCGGGTTGATCAGCACGAAATCGGCACCGGTGCGCCGCTTGGCGTCCACCAGCAGCGTCTTCAGATCCTCGAAGTCGCCCACGCCCCACGAGCCCGCGGAACGAATCGAATACAGCTGGGCCATCCAGCCCCACAGCTGGCCGCTTTTCAGCGATTCGGGCAGCTCCACGCGGCTGGGGGCACTGATCAGCGTGGCATCCTGGGTGCGGCCATCCACCGACACATGCAGCGTGTGGTAGCCGGCCGGCACATCGTCGGGGATCTCCACCAGCGCGGAGGCGATGAACCTGCCGTCGATGATATGCGCCTGCTGGCTGCCGTCGCCCACCACGGCCAACGTGCCTTCGTACGGCTCCCCGTTCTCCAGCGTGATGCTGGCCGTCGGCACGGACATGATACTCGTATTGACCCGGATGTGATCGGTTGTGCCGGCGGTGTGCAGCACCGTGGGCGCCACCAGGCGGCCGTACCGCTCATGCACGATGGCGTTGATGGACCGCTCGATGGCCTCATCACTGGAGGCGTCCACCCCCAATGCCGCCAGCACGTCGATCAGCACATCGTCTTCGATCTCGTGATAATCGTTGCTCTGACCGACATAGCTTGTTCCGATTCCCAGCATCTTTGCCAGTCGAATCAGCGGTCGGGACAGACGTTCCTCTTGTTCTCTCTGGTCAGTCATAGTCCCAGTGTAAAACGCCGTAAACCGCGCCACGCGGCGGACATGCCGAGAATGCCAACGTTTTCAGCCTTGTGACAGCCGGCGCGAAGCCGCCTTGCGCACCTCCTCGGACGCATCCTGCGCCAATGCCGAGACCACCTCGTCCGGTGTATTGGGGTTCAGCGCCACCGCGCGGCGAATCATCGACGTGAGCACCGCGGGGCCTCCCGGCTCCCTGTCCACGCCGAATCCCGCCAGGAACGCCAGGGTCTCGGGACTGGTCCGCGGATCCTGCGCCCCCTCAAGCCGCATCTTCCATGATGTCCGCGCATTACGCAGCGCGACCTCCCGGACCTCTGCGGACTCGTCCTTGGTCAGCCGACCGACCAGCCAGTTCTTGTCCTGTTCATTCGCGGCCACGGCCTTGCGCACCTCGACCGACTCATCCTGGGCCAGCTTCACGAGGATGTTCGGGAACGGCATGGTCTGGGCCAAGGCGATGCGGTCCTCCAACGGCGTATGCGGGTTGCCCGCCACGGCCTCCAGCAACGCCGTCGCACGCGAGTAGCCGGCCTGATCGGATTTATCCGGCAACGGACGACGGGCGAACTCGCTCAATTCCGCCGCATCGGTGGAATGCCGCAAGCGTTCGTACACGGTCGTCAACGCCTCGAATTTCGGCTGCTGGGTCTGTGGTGCTTCTGTCATGCCCTCCAGCTTAGCCGGGACTTCGAACGACGGTACATATCTACCGGATATCTACTCCGCCAGCGGCACGGCGCGGTTGACCGCGTCCATCGTCTCCGGCACCACCGCCGCGTTGAACGTCTCCTGCAGCCGAGTCTCGAACGTCTCCGCCTGTTCCATCGGCACCGACACCTCCACCGTCACCCGATCAGTAAACTCCTGCCCGGTCTGCTCGCCGTCGACCGCCGCCATGATTCGCTGGAACGACCCGATCTGCGCGTACTCCAACCGCACCCGATACATCCGGCACGGCACGATGCGCGCCCGTCTCGCCGCCTTGACCGCCAGCGACGCACCGGTCGAATACGCGCGGATCAGACCACCGGAACCCAGCAGGATCCCCCCGAAATACCGGGTGACCGCCACCGCGCAGTCGGTCAGGCCGTTCGCACGCAACACATCGAGGATCGGCTTGCCGGCCGTGCCGGAGGGCTCGCCG
>NZ_DGVO01000016.1:18351-36419 GCF_002394995.1 Bifidobacterium sp. UBA4282 | reverse complement strand
AAGACACGATCGGAGATGTCGGGCTTGCGCGCGGGCGGGACGCGGGTCCTGTCAGGGGCACGCCGAAGACACGGCGAAAACAAAAGACAGCAACCATTAAGGAGCGCATCATGACCGTCACGACCTACACCCGGCATATCGACGCCGCGACCATCCGCCAAGCCATCCGCGAGCACCGCATCGACCGCGTCACCGACCTTATACAGGACAATCTCGGCATCCGCGACGCAGTCATCCTCACCATCATCGACCCCACAGTCAGCGACACCGAGTTCGCCCGTCTCGTCAATGCGCCCCAATCCCCGGAAAGCCAAACCATCATGAACACGCGCCTAACCAAGGCGTTCACCAGCCAAGGCGTCACCGACCTGCAGGACGCACGCCGATACGCCGACCAGCTCGCCACCAACGGACACGGGCTCGGCTACGCGCACCTTCTCGCCGCCGCCGGCTACATCCACTGGGCATGCGGAGACAATCGCACCGCCAGCCGACTCGCCTACGACGCCCTCGACCACGAGCCCGCATGCTCACTCGCAGCCATCGTCATCAGCGCACTACGCCGAGACATCCAATGGGCAAACGCCGCGCAATAAAACGCCATTACGGTTACCGAGACATGCTGACATCTTGACAAGCTGACACCGGGACAGCCATGAAAGTCTCGGACACGTCAACCTCCATATTCCCGGTATCCGGTGCGACCGCTAACACCTTGACAACAAGGTTCGAGAAGGGGACGACCATATAGGAAACAACTCCCAAACGGCCACAGTCCATCTAGCCTCTTCTCCCAGTCCCGTTTCTTTTTCATGAAAAAGAAAAGTCAGTCGTCCCGAGGCATACATCCCATCCACTCTGAACATCCGCGGGATACGCTCGTATCCGGAGCGTACGAATTACTGGACCTGTCGCATGTCAGAATGTCAGCGAAACACCCCATACCTGCTACCCGGAATACCGGTCCGTCAACATGTCAACATGTCAAAACAGCACCCTGGCAAGAGAACACCCGCAGGCAGGTCGGAAAGCTCAACAGTCCCAGTCCTCCTCATCGTCGAGCACATCCTCGCGCCAGAAAACACGGTGTGTCCCGAGGATTTCCCTCCATTCGAGACGGTCCACGTCCCTGCGCACCTCATCAATCCGGTCATATACCTCGCGAGTCGCCTGCGCATACCCGCTCGCATCCTCCTGCATCGAGACCACGTCGACCACATAGGGGCTCACGTATACGAGCCCGTGACGCAGATACAATCGCTGGTAAATGGGAACCAGATTGTCTGCCGCGCTCTCCATATCGACCAGACCGGGATAATCCTCCGCGTACGTGAGTACGTCGTCCTCGGGATTAGGCAGATGCACCTTGACCCTTACCAAAGCCATCACGAACCTCCTTGTCAATTCTTGCCATCGATGACGGCCTGATACCAGCACCTATGCGCACTCTCACAACCGTGTCCCTGTCCCAGAAGCGCCACATACAGCAAATGCGATGACACACCTTATCGCATCAATTCCCGGTAGGCACTGCCGGCAGCGATCATCATGCCGTATACCTTAAAAGCATCGGACATGCTTCTCTCAGAGCAAGATCTCCTGATTAATCGCAGCGGCCACCTCGCCGGTTCTATTGGGCCACAGGTCCGCATACGTGTCCAAGGTTTCAGCCGCGGACGCATGACCCATGACCGCCTGCAGGGTCTTCACGTCCGACCCGGCCTTGATCGCCAAGCTCGCGTACGTGTGCCTCAGCGAGTGGATCGTCAGCCCATCAATCGCATCCATACCCGCGGCCCGCAACGCCGGAGACCAGACCCTATTCCTCCAATTCCGCGTGGTCTGCATGCCCCCGCGTGGCGCACGAACGAGATATTCATCTGACCCATGCCCATCGACCAGTCGCATGATTCCGGCGCGTAATCCCTCAGGAATCGGCACTGTGCGGGAACGGTTTCCTTTCGGCGTGGTCTCGATCGTCCGGTTGCCCACGTCAACGGACTGTGTCTTAGTCACCGACAGCGTCATCCTATCCAAGTCCACGTCGCCGACACGCAATGCGAGGAGCTCTCCGATACGCAGTCCCGTGTACGCCAAAAGAAACACGGCGACGGCGTCATCTCCTTCCATCTCGTCGGCAATGGCCTTGACCTCGACCGGAGTCAGATACACACGCTGGCGCACGGGCACAGCCCGCGGCAGCTTCACCTGTTCAACGGGATTGGCCGACAGCCACCCGTTCGACACGGCAAGGTCCAGCACGGCCTTGAACACGATCTTCACCACCGAGCGAATGGATTTCGGCGCCAACGGCCGGGCTTGTCCAATTCGCCCGTCACGAGGTGCATCCCCAGAAACAAGCTGCGCTACCCACCGTTGCGCGGCCGCCGTCCCGATACGCCCCAAAGGCACCGTGCCCCAGCGCGGCAGCACCCAAATCCTCAACTCCCGCAGATAACGGGCCTCCGTGGACTGCTTGATACTGCCCCGCAGACCCGTCGCCCAGAGTTCGGCCACCTCGCCAAAGGTGCGTTCGGAATCCTTGGGATTCACGTATTTCGCGGACCTGATGTCGTCCTCCAGACCAGCCCGAAACTCGTCCGCCTTGCGGTAATCCCTGAAATTCCTACGATGACGTTCGCCATCCGCCATCCAAAACACCGTCCACCTGGACCCCTTGCCGAACACGCTGGTCCGGAACTCAACCGGGACCTTCGCCTTCTCGGGATCATCCATGTGCATCGATAGCGCACGCTTCACCGCCGCAGAAGGAGCCACACGCACCTTCGAGCCGTCATCCAACGTCTTCACCGCATCGGTCAGCCACCGGTCGTTAATCCAAGCCTTAGCCATGACCGTCACCTATGCGCCCAGACGCGCGCCGCATAGAAGCACGACATGAAGAACAACAGCACCAACACCGGATATAGCCTGCTCACCCCCGGGCAGACCGCCGAGCAGCTCGACATCCCCGTCTCGACGCTCTCACGCTGGCGCAGCGAACGCCGCGAACTGCCATACGTGACCGTCGGCAGACTCATCCGATACCGACAGGTCGATATCGACCGATGGATTGACGACAACACCATCAATCCAATCGAATGATCTAAACCAAACCCCGCAATGTACCCGAAATGTACCCGATTGCCGTCCACCCGAAAAACAGAAGGGCGGAAACCGTTGAGTTTCCGCCCTAGTCGTCGGGCCGGCGGGACTTGAACCCGCGACCCCTTGACCCCCAGTCAAGTGCGCTACCAAGCTGCGCTACGGCCCGAACTGTGCTTTCGCACAAGAGGACAGCTTACCACGAAACTCGTGTAAACCAAATCGTGGCGCGTCGCGCGGTCCCGGGGCTACTTGCGGCGCTTCTTCTCGCGGATGTTCACCGAGATCTGGATCGGGGTGCCCTCGAAGCCGAACTCCTCGCGCAGCGAGCGTTCCAGATACCGGCGGTAGCCGTGCTCCAGGAACCCGGTGGCGAAGATCACGAACCGCGGAGGGCGGTTCGAGGCCTGCGTGGCGAACAGGATGCGCGGCTGCTTGCCGCCCCGCAGCGGATGCGGGTGCGCGGCCTGCACGCGGCCCAGGAACGCGTTGAGCTTGCCGGTGGGCACGCGCTGGTCCCAGGACTCCAACGCCTTGCGCATGGCCGAGGCCAGACGGTTGGTATGCCAGCCGGTCTTGGCCGACAGGTTCACGCGCTGTGCCCAGGTCACGCGGTCGAATTCGGTGATCCACAGGCGTTCCAGACGCTGCTTGTCGAACTCGTCCATCGCGTCCCACTTGTTGAACACCAGCACGATCGCGCGTCCGGCGTCCACGGCCTGGCTCATCACCTTCAGATCCTGGTCGGAGATCGGCTGGGAGGCGTCGAACAGCACCAGCGCCAGCTCGGCGCGCTCGATGGCGGCCTGCGTGCGCAGCGACGAGTAGTAGTCGGCGCCCGACACCTTGTGCAGGCGGCGCTTGATGCCGGCCGTGTCGATGAACAGCCAGTCCTCGCCGTCCACGTTCACGATCTCGTCGACCGGGTCGCGCGTGGTGCCGGCCATATCGTGCACCACCGCGCGCTGCTCGTGCGCCAGCTGGTTGAGCAGCGACGACTTGCCCACGTTCGGACGGCCCACCAGCGCCACGCGGCGCAGATGCGAGGGCGTCAGGAAGCCGGAGGTCTTCTCCGCCTTCCTCAGGTTGTCGAGCGCGGCATCGAGCAGGTCGCCCACTCCCCTGCCATGCATGGCGGAGATCGGGTAGGGCTCGCCCAAGCCGAGCTTCCAGAACTCGGCGGCCATGTATTCGCTCTCACGGTCGTCGACCTTGTTCACGGCCAGCGTCACCGGCTTGCCGGAGGCGCGCAGCATCTTCACGATGCGTTCGTCGGTGGCGGTCATACCCACCTGCCCGTCGACCACCAGCACCACGGCGTCGGCCAGCTGCACGGCGATCTGCGCCTGCGAGGCGATCGCGGAGTCGATGCCCTCCACATCGGCCTCCCAGCCGCCGGTATCGACCAGCTTGAAATCGGTGCCCGCCCATTCGGCGTCGTAGCTGACGCGGTCGCGGGTCACGCCCGGCGTGTCCTCCACCACGGCGGCGCGGCGGCCGAGCACGCGGTTGACCAGCGTGGACTTGCCCACGTTCGGGCGGCCCACAATCGCCAGCACGCCCACGGCCTTCGGCGTGTACGTATCCGAACGGTCATCGAACGCGGAACCGTCGATCAGCGCCTCGTCGCCCTCATCCAACTCGTAGCCGGTCAGATTCGCGGCGTAGCGCTCGTACTCCTGCTCCTCAATCGCATCCTCGACCATCCGCACGAGCACGGCCAGCGTTTCGTCGAAATCCATGTCGGAGTTGTCGACGGTCATCACGCCGTCGGCGGCCTCCAGGAAGCTGGTCACCTTCGAGTCGGCGCGGTCGCGGGCGGCGACGTCCTCCCCGCCCACGCCCTTGACGGCCTGGCCGGTGCGGCGGGCCTGACGCACCTCCTCACGCGCGGTGAGCAGCACACGCACCTCGGCGTCGGGGGCCACCACGGTGGTGATGTCACGGCCCTCGGCCACAACGCCCGCGCCGCCGGAGAACGAATCCTCGGCGGCCTCGCGCGCGATATAGGCGCGCTGGGCGGCGATCAGCACGTGGCGCACCGGGATGATGTTCGACACCTTGGAGACATGCGAGGAGACCTCGGAAGCGCGAATCGCGTCGCTGATATCCTCGCCGTCGGCCATCACCTTGGGGTCGGCCGGGTCGACGCTGATGTCGAAATGCCCCTCGGTGAAGAACTCGCCCACCGTCTCGGTGACCTGCTGCTCGTCGATCTGCTCGGCGTCCAGGTCGACGCCCTGCCGCATGCACCACCAGGCGCAGGCACGGTACATCGCGCCCGTATCCAAGTAGGCGAACCCGAAATGCCGGGCCAGCGCTTTGGACGTGGACGACTTGCCGACCCCGGCGGGACCGTCAATGGCTACACGGATCACAGTCCGACCTCCTTGGACAGCGAACGGACCTCGGTCTGCGAGAGCACGCGGTACGAACCGGGCTTGATATCGCCCAGCTTGATCGGGCCGATCTGCGTGCGCACCAGACGCTTGACGGGGAAGCCGACGGCGCCGAAGATGCGGCGGACCACGCGGTTCTTACCCGAATGCAGCACCACCTTGACCAGCGTGGTGTCACGGCTGGAATCCAGGATGGCGCAATGGTCGAGCTTGATCCAGCCGTCGTCCAGCTGCACGCCCTGGGACACCAGACGGCGGCACACGGTGCCGCTGATCCGCCCCTCAAGCGTGGCGATATAGGTCTTGGCCACCTCATACTTGGGGTGCATGACGTGCTGGCTCAACTCGCCGTCGTTCGTCATGAGGATCAGGCCTTCGGAATCATAGTCGAGACGCCCCATATGGAAGATGCGCTCGTATTTGTCTCCCACAATGTCTCGCAGCGTGAACCGACCCTTGGGGTCGTCCATGGTGCTGAGCACCTTGCGGGGCTTGTTCAACGCGAGGGTGACATGGTTCGGGTTGATCCGGACCCGGGATCCGTCGACCCGGACCTGCTGTCTCTTGGGATCGACGCGGGTGCCGAGCTCGGTGACCAGTTCACCGTCGACCTCCACGCGCCCATCCAGGATGATCTCCTCGCATTTGCGTCGTGAACCGAATCCCGCCTGGGCCAACAGCTTCTGCAGGCGGATTCCATCGGTGTTGTCATGCGCCTTGGTGGCGCGGGAATATGCGTGTGGCATCGTTCTCCCAACGTGGCCGGAAATATGGACGCAACAAGCGTACACGCACACCCCGACGGAACGGGTGGGTCGGTACAGTGGGCGCACTCCATCGTTTCCGTGGTACTGCTGGTACTATGGCAGACGTTCGGCGGGCCATATGCGCCCGCGCCATACGATAACGAAGGAATATCTATGACTGCTGTGGAAACGACACGGCCCCAACAATCCCGGAACGCCATGGAGCTCGTCCTGCGCGTGGGCGGCGAACTGGTGGGCAGCTTCCTGATCTGCCTGGGCATCTATCTGTCCAGCACCATCGGACTGACCCTGTACGGGCCGTACCTGTCCTTTGTGGCGCTCGCGACCGGCCTCATCTACGCCGGTGTGACCATGATGCTGTCCAAGGTCTGCCAAGCGCAGTTCAACCCGGCCATCACCGTGGCCTCGATGCTGGTCTCCAAGACCCGTGTGCTCGACGGCATCCTGTTCATCCTGGCGCAGGTGCTGGGCGCGCTGGCCGCCGGCGCCCTGGTGATGCGGGTCATCCTGCCGACCTCGGACGCCGTGACGGTCGCGCAGTGGATGTCCTATGTGAACAACGGTTTTGACGATGGCTCGTTCTCCTACGGGCAGCTGTCCCAGGCGGGTGTGTCCTTCGGCATCGCCGCGGCGATTGTTGTGGAGGTCGTCGCCGGCATGATCATTGCGGGCACCGCCATGCGTATGACCGATGCGCAGGGCGTTCCCCAGCAGGGATACGGTCTGGCCATGGGCGTGGCGTATGGGGCCTGCTCCGCCGTCGCCGCCCCGGTGACCGGCGCCGCGCTGAATCCGGCGCGCTCCACCGGCATCGCCGTGTTCTCCTCGTTCGAAGAGCTCACGCAGAACCCGCTGGACCAGCTGTGGGTGTTCTGGATCTGCCCGGTTCTGGCCGCCGCGTTGGTGGCGCTGCCGATGATCGTGGTGCAGATGGTGCGTGGTTCGCAGACCAGCCGCATCGAGATCGTGGATGCGGCTGCGCAGGACGACGCCGAGACTGGGGCTGAATCCGAGGTTGAGCCCGAATCCGAGTCCGAGGTTGCGGCCGAATCCGCCGCGGATGACATGCCGGAATCAGCCGATGAGCATGCTGATGCTGAAGTAGGTGGCCAGCAGACCGACGCCCAGGGCGATGCCGATGAAGGAGTCGAATCCCACTGACCTCACCTTCCATGGGCTGCGGTCCCGCAGCACCAACCGGATGATGCCGGTCACGATGGCCGTCACGGCGATGATCACCGTGGCGGCCATCGTGTATCCGAGGAATGCGGTGACGGCGGAGACCATGACCAGGATGGCGACGGCCCATTCGAACGCCGGTTTGCCCTCATGCTCTTCGGAAACCCTGGGGTGTTCTGCCATCGGTGCTCCTCGTCGGCTGTCCATCAATACGTACCAATACCTCAGACCAATATACACGCGCTGCATGGCAGGCGGGTATGCGAAGGGCCTTGGACGGGTATCGACCCGGTCCAAGGCCCTTCGCATAGGGACTGATGCGTGCGTACCGATCAGTGGAAGAAGTGGCGGGTGCCGGTGACGTACATCGTCACGCCGGCCTTGCGCGCCGCCTCGAACACCTCTTCGTCGCGAATCGATCCGCCGGGCTGCACGATGGCCTTCACGCCGGCGTTGATGAGGATCTCGGCGCCGTCGGCGAACGGGAAGAACGCGTCGGAGGCCGCCACCGAACCGGTGGCGCGGTCGGCGCCGTCAGCCAGCGTGTTGGCGCGTTCCACGGCCAGGTTGCAGGAGTCGACGCGGTTGACCTGGCCCATGCCGATGCCCACGGTGGCGCTGTCGTGCGCCAGCAGGATGGCGTTGGACTTCACGCAGCGCACGGCGCGCCAGGCGAACTCCAGATCCTTCAGCGTCTCGGCGTCCGCAGGTTCGCCGGAAACCAGCTTCCATGCGTTCGGGTCGTCGCCGGTGGCGTCGATCAGATCGGTGGACTGCACGAGCAGGCCGCCGTCGATGGCGCGGAACTGGGTCTTGGCCTTCGGCGGTTCAGTGACCTTGAGGATGCGCAGGTTCTTCTTCTTGGTCTGCAGCAGCTCCAGCGCCTCCGGCTCGTAATCGGGGGCAACGATGACCTCGGTGAAGATCGGGCGGACGCCTTCCGCCATCTCAAGCGTCACCGTGGAGTTCGCGGCGATCACACCGCCGTAGGCGCTCATCGGATCGCAGGCATGCGCCTTGCGATGCGCCTCGGCCACGGTGCCGCCGACGGCCAGGCCGCACGGGTTGTTGTGCTTGACCACGGCCACGGCGATCTGCGGGGCGAAATCCCACACCGCACGCCATGCCGCGTCGGCGTCCACGTAGTTGTTGTAGCTCATCGGCTTGCCGCCGAGCTGTTCGGCGTGGGCGAAGCCGTGCTGGTTCAGCGGATCGAGGTACAGCGCCGCCTGCTGATGCGGGTTCTCGCCGTAGCGCAGCACATGGGCGCGGTCCCAGGTGCGGGTGAACGTGGCCGGGAACTTGGCCTCGTCCACGGGCGTTACGTCATCGGACTGCGCGGCGTCGACGCTGGCCGGCTTCGGCCAATGCTTGGCGGTCCATTCGTTGATGGTGGCATCGTATGCCGCGGTGTACGCGAACGCCTTGGCCGCGAGCCAGCGGCGCTCCTCCAACGAGAAACCGGTGCCGTCGGCCACACGGGCGGCGACCAGGGCGTAATCCGCCGGATCGGTCACGATCGCCACAGTGGCGCTGTTCTTGGCCGCGCCGCGTACCATGGAGGGTCCGCCGATATCGATCTTCTCGATCGTCGCCGCCTCGTCGGCGCCGGAACGCACGGTGTCGGCGAACGGATACAGGTTCACCACCACCAGGTCGAACGGCTTGATGCCGAGCTGCTCCAGCTGGGCGGCATGATCCGGATTGGTCATATCCGCCAGGATGCCGGCATGGATATGCGGATCCAGGGTCTTGACGCGACCGTCAAGGCTTTCGGGGAAGCCGGTGACTTCGGACACCTCGGTGACCGGCACGCCAAGCTCGGCAAGACGGTGCGCCGTGGAACCTGTGGACACCACCTCGGTGCCTGCTTCAATGAAGGCCTTGGCCAGAACCTCGATGCCTTCCTTGTGGAAGACCGATACCAGCGCACGCCTAATCGGCCGATTCGTTGTTGTCACCCTGTTCCTCCTTCGCTTGATACGTTGAATTCACCACACGGGGTGTAATGGCGGATTCATGATTGGTCACGCCGTCATACGGCTGTGAAATCCTTTCCCGGCGTTGACCGGTGTGGCGCTCCCGAGCCCAGCGTATCCCGAAAACCGCGTAGACGCCAACCAACACCAGCAGCCACGCGGTGAACAGACCCACCAGCGTGGCCTGGCCGATGATGCGCGTGGATTGCATGACGTCCACACCGATATGGCCGAGCCGCTGATGCCCCAACGCGCCGTTGGAGCAGGCGAATAGCGCGGCGAACGCCACCGATACCATGGCTGCGGTGAGACATAGCGCCACTGCGGAGCAGATGAAGTCCTTCGCGATTGAACGATGGTCGTATTCCTGGAAGGTGCGGGGTATGCCGATGCCGAAGCACCGGGGCAGCAGCATAACCGTCAGTCCGGCGATTAGCCCGATGACCAGCGGCAGCAGCATCAGTACAATCCTCAGCGGATCGTTATCGACGGCATCGGGGAACACGCCGAACATGGGAACGGCCGGAAGCCCGTCGGATCGGCTGATCCACAGGGTGAACGTGGCCACATCGCCGACGTAGAACCCGCCGCCGAACACCCAGGACAGCCCCCACAGGCACAGGTTCGGCAGCCAGACGATGCATGCTATGGTGGTCAGGATCCGCGATCCGATCTGCATATCGGCCAGCGAGAACAACTCCGCCACGGTGCCGTGGTTGCGGATGGCCCACATCAGAACCGTTCCGGCGCCCAAGATGAGATAGATCGCAATGATGATGGCTCCGGTCGCGGCGGATACACGGCCGATGCGTCGGACCATGGCGCCGGTCAGGGCGCGATACCGTTCGGACAGGGATTCACGCGTTGCGGAGGAACCGAATGCCGCGGTGCCGAAGCCGATGATGAACACCGCCGCGGATTTCACGAGCATCAGCCACCACGGGTCGATCAGAGTCACCTCCACATTGCCCGCCATACCTGCTGTGATGGCCATCCATGTGCACAGACCGCCCAGGAAAACCGGCCAGCCGGTCCCCCACCGCAGGCACCAGGCACGAATCATGCCGATGATCAGCAACGTCAGCAGGAGCGGCGTGATCGTCAGGCGGAACGCGCCCCAGTCGAAGCCGATGCCCTGGGCGAGCAGCAGCGTGGTCTGCGCGAACGGCAAGGCATGGACGGTGAGGTTCTCCCCGCCCTCCTCCATGGCGATCACCAACAGCATCAGCGCCAGATAGAAGCCGATGCCGGTCAGGGCAATGACCATCGTGACCGCCGAAACGGCTGCGCCTTTGCCCAATCCCTTGACGACGCCGTTCATACGATGTGGCGTTCCTCCAGGATCTCACGCATGAATGCTGCGGTCTGCCCCGGGGTGCGTCCCACCCGGATGCCGACCGCCTCAAGGGCCTCCTTCTTGTCCTGCGCCGTGCCCTTGCCGCCGGAGACGATGGCGCCGGCATGGCCCATCTGCTTGCCTTCGGGCGCGGTGAACCCCGCGATGTAGGCGACGATCGGCTTGGTCATATGCGTTGCGGCCCAGGCGGCGGCTTCCTGTTCGGCGGTCCCGCCGATCTCGCCGATCATGACCACGGCCCGGGTATCCTCGTCGGCCTCGAACACCTCCAGCGCCTCCTGCAGCGTGGTGCCGACGATTGGGTCGCCGCCCGCACCAAGACAGGCCGTGAAGCCGATATCGGACAGCTCCCCCATCAGCTGGTAGGTCAGCGTGCCGGACTTGGATACCAGGCCCAGCGGTCCGCGGGACACGATGCCGTCGGGGATGATGCCTAGATTCACGCCGTGGCCGTCCGGCGTGGACGGCAGGGTGATGAGCCCCGGGCAATTCGGGCCGACGATGCGCACCCCGCGCTGCAGGGCGAGTTCGACGCAGTACGCCGAATCCGCGACGGGAATGCCCTCGGTGATGACGACGATCAGTTCGATGCCCGCCTCGATGGCCTCCACGATGGCGTCCTTGGCGAAACGGGGCGGTACGAATACCACGCTGGCCCTGGCTCCGGTGGCGGTGCGGGCGTCCGCGCAGGTGGCGTACACCGGGATATGCGCATCCGAACCGTGCTGCGCGCCGGGGAAGGTGACCTCGGTGCCGGCCTTGCGCGGGTTGACGCCGCCCACGATGTTGGTACCGGCCTTGAGCATGCGGGCGGTGTGCGTCATGCCCTGATGCCCGGTCATGCCCTGGACGATGACCGGGGCGTTGTCTTCGATGAACGTGCTCATGCCTGTCCCTCCTTGACGTCGGCGGCGATACGGGCGGCGAGCTGGGCCGCCTCCTCCATGGTGGTGCACACGTGGATGTTGGGGTTGCGGGACTCCGCAAGGATCCGCAGGCCTTCGGCCGCGGCGTTGCCGTCGAACCTGACCACGATGGGCTTGGAGCCCTCCAATACGTCGATGGCCTCCAGGATGCCCTCGGCCACCTGCTCGCAGGAGGTGATGCCGCCGTAGACGTTGATGAACACCGACTCCACCTGGGGGTCGGAGAGCACGATCTGCAGGCTTTCCTTCATGACCTCCGCCGAGGCGCCACCGCCGATGTCGAGGAAGTTCGCCGGCTTGATGCCGGTGCCCTGGTCCTCGCCGGCCCCGGAGACCGCATCGAGCGAGCTCATCACCAGTCCCGCGCCATTGCCGATGACGCCGACCTCGCCGTGCAGGTGCACGTAGTGCAGCCCGTGCTCGTTGGCCCGGCGCTCGAACGGATCCTCGTGGACGGGATCCTCGAACCGCCGCCAACCGTCATGGCGGAACGCGGCGTTGCCGTCCAGCGAGATCTTGGCGTCCAACGCGCACAGCGACTTGGATGACTCATCGTCGGGATCGCCGATCTTGGCCAACGGGTTGATCTCCACCAACGTGGCGTCGTTGTCCTTGAAACAGCGCCACATCTTGAGCAGGATCTGCGCGGCCTGCTCCACGTCGGCGTGGTAGAAGCCGATGTCGTTCGCCATCCGCCGCGCCGCCTCGATGTCGAAGTCCTCCAGCGAGGTGATATGCAGGCGCTTGACGGCTTCGGGATGCTCCTTGGCGATCTCCTCCACTTCCGTGCCGCCGTTGGCGGTGGCCAGCACGTCGAAATCACGGGAGGAGCGGTCCACGGAGATCGACACGTAATACTCGTGCAGGATGTTCTTGGCTTCCGCCACCAGCACGCCGTGGACCTTGTGCCCGTGGATGGTCATCGGCAGGATCTGCTCGGCGGCCAGCACGGCTTCATCACGGGTACGGGCGAGCTTGACGCCGCCGGCCTGGCCGCGGTGCCCGATCTTGACCTGGGCCTTCACCACGCACGGATAGCCCAGTGCGTCGGCCGCCTCGGCGACCTCATGGGAGTTCTGCGCGAAGATGGCGCGCGGCGTCGGGATCCCCTGCTCGTCCAGCAGCTCCCTGGCTTGATATTCGTAAAGATCCATCAGGCTTTCCCTCTTCGATGGTGATTGATACGTTGACGTTCAGGCCGGCATGGTGACCAGCGTGCTCAGCGGGTATCCCGCCAGCACGTCGGTTCCGGACAGTCCTTCGAGTTCCATGACAAAGCTGAATCCCACCACGGTGCCGCCGCACTTCTCGATGAGGTCGGCGGCCGCCTTGGCGGTGCCGCCGGTGGCGATCAGGTCATCCACCACCAGCACACGATCGCCCGGTTTGACGGCCGAGGTCTCGATCTCGATGCTGGCCGTGCCGTATTCGAGCGCATAGTCCTCATGCACGGTTTCCGGCGGCAGCTTGCCGGCCTTGCGCACCGCGACGAACCCCTTGCCCAGACGTGCGGCCAGCGCGGGGCCGAACAGGAATCCACGGGCCTCCAGGCCCGCCACGGCGTCGAACTGATCGGCGGGAACCGGCAGCGCGGCCTCCAGCGCGTCCATCAGGATGCCCAGCCCCCTGGCGTCGGCAAGCACGGGCATGAAGTCCCGGAAGATGATGCCTTCCTTGGGGAAACCGGGGATGGAACGAATCAGGGACATCACATGGCCCGCGTTCTCCTCTCCCACCAGTGCCAGTCGGTTGATGCGAATGTCCGATTGCGCGGTCATGCGATGTCCCTGCCTTTCTTGATTTGTCCGAATAGCCGTGTGCGATGTTACTTCGACTCGGTGTCGGCGGTGTCGCCGGCTTCGGAGGTCTCGATGACCTCGGCGGGTTCCGGGGCCGTCTCGATGGCGTCGTCCATCGGCACCTGACCCTGCTCGTCATCCTGCGGCAGCGGGTTGCCGTTCTCGTCCACCTCGTCGTCATGCACGAACGCCGGACGGGTGTACTCGCGGCTGATGGCGTTGAAGCCGAAACGCAGCAGCGATCCCTCGGAGTCGATGACGATCTCCTCGTATTCGACGTCGACCGACACCACCTTGCCGATGATGCCGCCGATGGTGATGATCTCGGTGCCCGGCTGCAGGTTCTCGCGGAAGTCCTTGCGCTCCTGCTGCTGCTGCTTGGCCTTGCGGGATTGCCACCACATCATGGCGATCAGGGCGACAAGGATGACGATCATAAACACGATATCCACGAAAAGACTCCTTACAGGTATCGGCGTGCTACGCCGGTGCATTGTCCAAAACTCATATTTTAGAATAGCTTGCTGACATCATCCTGAGGCTTGAGGCCCAGATGTTCCCAGGCCTTGGCGGTGGCCACGCGCCCCTTCGGCGTGCGGATCAGGAAGCCTTCGCGCACCAGATATGGCTCGCAGACCGTCTCCACGGTTTCGGACTCCTCGCCCACCATGGCCGAGAGGTTGTTCAGGCCCACGGGGCCGCCGTTGAAATGACGGACGATGGCGTTCAGCACGGCGATATCGAGCCGGTCCAGTCCCTCGGTGTCGATCTGGTACAGCGCCAGCGCCTCACACACGTCATCCGGCTGCACGGCGGACAGGTCATGCACGACGGCCCAATCCCGCACACGGCGCAGCAGTCGGTTGGCGATACGCGGCGTGCCGCGCGAGCGCATGGCCAGCTGCGCGGCGGAGCCTTCGGCCAGGTTGATGCCCAGCACGGCGGCGGAGCGTTCGATGAGCTTCTCCAGCTCCTCCTTGGGGTAGAAGTCGAGGTGCGCGGTGAAGCCGAACCGAGCACGCAATGGAGAGGGCAGCATACCCTCGCGCGTGGTGGCGCCGATGACGGTGAAGCGCGGCAACGTCAGCGGGATGGACGTGGCGCCTGGCCCCTTGCCGACCATGACGTCCACGCGGAAATCCTCCATGGCGATGTACAGCAGCTCCTCGGCGGCCCGCGGCAGACGGTGGATCTCGTCGATGAACAGCACCTCCCCGGCATCCAGGGAGCTGAGGATCGAGGCCAGGTCGCCCGCATGCTGGATGGCGGGGCCGGAGGTCACGCGGATCGGCACCGCAAGCTCGTTGGCCACGATCATGGCCAACGTGGTCTTGCCCAGACCCGGAGGACCGGCCAGCAGGATGTGATCCGGCGGGACCTCGCGTTTGCGGGCGGCGTCCAGGAACAGCTGCAGCTGGGCCTTCAGCCGTGGCTGCCCGATGAAGCCGTCAAGAACGTGGGGGCGCAGCTCCTCGTCGCTGACGGGCTCGTTGCCGATTGGCGTGGCGGAGACCATGCGTAGGGACTCCTCGTTCACACCGCTGTTGTCGGTCTGTGCGAATGCGTGTTCTGCCATGTGACCCGTCACCTCACCTTCCGCGGTCCAGAGCGCTCAACGCGAGTTTGAGCACGCGGGGTATGTCCTGATTCGTCAGTGGCGTTTCGATATGCTCCTCCACGCAGACCTCATGCACGGCGTGCTCGGCGTCCTGCTGCCTCCACCCCAGCGACATCAGGCCTTCGACCACCTGCATCGAACCGGTGTCGACCTGCGCCGCCGCGGGTGCGGCCGACCCTTCGATCTGGCTCAGGTCAATCGACCCCTTGAGTTCCAGGATGATCTTCTGCGCGCCCTTCTTGCCCAGGCCCGGGGCCTTGGCCAGTGCGGCGGCGTCACCGTCCGCCACGGCGCGGGCCAGACGGTCGGGCGGCAGCGTGGACAGCAGCGACAGCGCCACCTTGGGGCCGATGCCGCTGACCTTCTGCAGCTGCAGGAACATGCGCTTGGACGCCTGCGTCAGAAAACCGTACAGCGTCACGGCATCCTGGGATACGTTGAGCGAGGTGAACACGCGGGTCTCCTGCCCGGCGTGCAGGGCCGACAGGTCGGCGGCGGGCATGCGCACCTCATACCCCACTCCCCCCACGCTGATCAGCGCGGCATCGGCGTCCACCGATTCCACATGGCCGTTGAGCAAGCCGATCATCATTCACCTCCGGCGGGTCGATAGTCGAACATCTGTTCGATAGTGTACAGGTCGCGTCGGACGCCGGGGCGACCTGCAGATGCTGACGCATCGTGATTCTGATACGTCGTGACGCTGGCACATTGTCTACATGTCGCGTCGGGCGCCGTGGCGACGGGTCGCCTGCTGGCTGGCTTCGGCCCACCGACGTTGCGCCGGCGTCAGATGCTGTTCGCGTTCGCCGCCCTGCAGGGCGCCCTGCGGCCTCAGGGCATGGCAGATCGCCACGCTGAGCGCGTCGGCGGCATCCGCGGGTTGCGGCAGCGTGTTCAGCCCCAGGACGCGGGCCACCATGCGCTCCACCTGGATCTTCTCGGCCTTGCCGTTGCCGGTAATCGCCAGCTTGGCCTCGGTCGGCGTATGCAACGCTACGGGGATGCCTCGCTGCGCCGCGGCCAGCATGGCCAGCCCCGCGGCCTGCGCGGTACCGAGCACGGTGTTGCGGTTCTCCTGCGCGAACACACGTTCGATCGACACCATGTCCGGCGCGAAACGCTCGATCTTCTCCACCAGGCCGTTGTAGATGGCCAGCAGACGCAGATCCTGCGAAAGCTTCGGGTCGGAACGGACCACATCCACGTGGATAAAGGAAAGCCGGCGGGTTACGCCGGCTTCGATCACGCCGACCCCGCAGCGGGTGAGCCCGGGGTCGACGCCCATGATGATCACGTTCGGATCACTCCTCGTCGAGCTGGGCCATGACCTCGTCGGAGGCGGTCCAGTTGCTGTAGATGTTCTGCACGTCGTCCAGGTCGTCCAGGTTGTCGATGAGCTTGGAGACCTTGCGGGCATCCTCGAGACTCAGCTCGACCTCGTTCTTCGGGCTCTGCACGAGATCGGCGGAATCGTAGTCGATACCGGCGTCCTGCAGGGCCTTGCGGACGGTGACCAAATCGCCCGGCTCGGTGATGACGGTGAACACCTCGCCGTCATCGGCCACGTCGTCGGCACCGGCCTCGGCTGCGATCTCGAACAGGTTGTCGTAGTCCACGCCCTCGGACGGCACCACGATCTGGCCCTTGCGCTCGAAGTTGAAGCTCACGGAACCGGTGGTGGCCAGCGAGCCGCCGCCCTTGGACAGGGTGGAGCGCACGTCGGCGGCCGCACGGTTGCGGTTGTCGGTCAGGCACTCGATGATCAGGCCCACGCCGGCCGGGGCGTAGCCCTCGTACACGATCTCCTCGTAGTTGGCGCCGCCGGCTTCCTCACCGGAGCCGCGCTTGACGGCGCGCTTGATGTTGTCGGCCGGCATCGAGGCCTTCTTGGCCTTGACGATCGCATCGTACAGGGTCGGGTTGCCGTCCGGATCGCCGCCGCCCAGACGGGCCGCGATCTCGATGTTCTTGATGAGCTTGGCGAACAGCTTGCCTCGCTTGGCGTCGATGGCGGCCTTCTTGTGCTTGGTGGTCGCCCACTTGGAATGACCTGACATAATGCTCCTCAGGATGAACGGATAGTATGCAAACGAAACGATTGTAAGGCGGTTCGCTGACAAAGCATGGATTTCGCCCATTGACGCATACGGAATCCTCAGGCGTCCGTCCCGTGCTCCGGGCGGCGGATCCGGGGATCACTCCCCTGCTCGGGACATCTGCCGGCGCACCTCCAAGATGCGCTGGCAGACGGTGATGGTGCCGAGCACGGCCAGCAGCGTCATCGCCACGGCGAGGATGACGATCTGCCCGGTCAGCCCGGTCAACGCCATGCCGATCAGGATGATCGTCAGGCGGTCGGCGCGCGTGGCCACGCCGTTCCTGGCCTCGCAGCCCACCGATTCGGCGCGGGCGCGGGCGTAGGAGGTCACGAACGAGGTCATGATCGCGTACAGCGTGACGCCGGTGATATACGGGGTCATGTAGTCCGGGAACGATGTCTCCGTCGGGTCGTACCACAAATCGCTGTGCAGGTTGACGTACAGGATGATGCCCGCCAACGTGGCCCAATCGGCGATGCGGTCGAGCGTGGAATCCAGGAACGCGCCGAACCGTGTGCCGCCGCCCGACAACGCGGCCACCGAACCGTCGAGCGAATCGAACAGCACCAGCAGCGTCAGCACGAATGCGCCCCAGAACAGCCAGCCGGTCACGCCGGTCAGCAGCGCCACCAGGATCGACAGTACCGAACCAACCACGGTCACGGCGTTCGCACTAATCCCCAGCCTTACACACAGCCGCGCAATCGGCTCAATGATACGTTTCCAACCGCTGCGGAACCGTTCCACCGCATATCCTCCTCATATCAGTCGTATGTCGAAACCAGGCAACGCCGGTTTCCCGCATCACATCCGCATCAACGACCCGTTCACGGTACA
>NZ_DGVO01000016.1:0-18289 GCF_002394995.1 Bifidobacterium sp. UBA4282 | reverse complement strand
GGTACAACGGCCGCCGGTATCCGTGCAATCAGTGCTCGGACGGCAGACCGAAGTCGGCCGCCAGCTTATCGAACGCCTGCGCGTAGGCGGCGCGCTGGTCGGACAGCAGGATCGGCATCGTGCGGGTCTGCGCCACGATCGGCATGAAGTTCGCGTCACCGTTCCAGCGCGGCACCACATGCTGATGCAGGTGTGCGGCGATGCCGGCGCCGGCCACCTCGCCCTGGTTGATGCCGATGTTCCAGCCGTCAGGGTGCGAGACCTCCTTCATTACCGTCATCGCCAGCGTGGTGGCCTTCTCGAACTCGAAGAGCTCGGCGTCGTCCAGATCGGTGATGAGACTGACGTGGCGGTACGGGCAGATCATCAGATGCCCCACGTTGTACGGGTACAGGTTCATGATGGCGAACACATGCGTGCCGCGCCAGGCGATCAGACCGTCCTCGTCGGACTTGTTCGGTCCCGCGCAGAACGGGCACTCCTTGGTCTTGGGTTTGGTGACCTTGCCTTCGTCATTGCGCAGCACGTAGGTCATGCGCTGCGGCGTCCACAACCGCTCGACCGTATCCTCCTGCGGCGGGAACTGCGCGGGGTCGTCCACGCGCATCGTCTCATCAACCATGATTGCCTCCTTCGCTGGTCACCAACACATATTGTAGGCGACGCCTAACGGAACGGGGATGGAACAGTCCGCTCCATCCCCGTTGTCATCGAGTCGTTGGCGCTACGCCGTCACTCGGCGTCGGCGGCTTCGACCGGCTCGCCGACCGCGGCCTTGAAATCGTCCGCGGTGTTGATCTGGACGCGCTTGGCGATGGCCTCCAGGACCCAGGCCCTGGCCTGATCCACCGGCACGCCGTTGAGCTGGCTGCCGTCGCGGAAGCGGAAGCTCACCGCGTTCTTGGACATATCCTCCTCGCCGACGATGAGGATGAACGGCACCTTGGACTTCGAGGCGTTGCGGATCTTCTTGCCGAAGCGGTCGTCCGAGTAGTCGATCTCGCAACGGACCATCTCGTCCTCCAGGGACTTGACGAACCCGGCCAGATGCGGCGCGAACTCGTCGGCCACCGGAATGCCGAGCACCTGCACCGGGGCCAGCCACGCCGGGAACGCGCCCGCGTAGTGCTCCAGCAGGATGGCGAAGAAACGCTCGATCGAGCCGAACAGCGCGCGGTGAATCATCACCGGACGCTGATGCGTGCCGTCGGCGGCGATGTACTCCAGGCCGAAGCGCTCGGGCAAGTTGAAGTCCAGCTGGATCGTGGAGACCTGCCAGGTGCGGCCGATCGCGTCACGGGCCTGCACGGAGATCTTCGGACCGTAGAACGCGGCGCCGCCCGGATCAGCCACGAGTTCGAGCCCGGATTCCTTGGCCACCTCGGCCAGCGTGTTGGTGGCCTCCTCCCAGATCTCGTCGGAGCCGACGAACTTGTGCTCGTCCTTGGTGGACAGCTCCAGATAGAAGTCGTTCAGGCCGAAGTCCTTGAGCAGGTTCAGCACGAAGGTCAGCAGGTTCTTCAGCTCGTCGCGCATCTGCTCGCGGGTGCAGTAGATATGCGAATCATCCTGCGTCAGGCCGCGCACGCGGGTCAGGCCGTGCACCACGCCGGACTTCTCGTACCGGTAGACCGTGCCGAACTCGAACAGGCGCAGCGGCAGCTCGCGGTAGGAGCGCTGACGGGAACGGAAGATCAGGTTGTGCATCGGGCAGTTCATCGGCTTCAGGTAGTAGTCGAAGCCCTGCTTGACGATGTTGCCGTTCTCGTCCTTCTCCTCGTCGATGCGCATCGGCGGGTACATGCCGTCCTTGTACCACTGCAGGTGGCCCGAGATCTCATAGAGATGGCCCTTGGTGATGTGCGGGGTCTGCACGAAGCTGTAGTGGTGCTTGCGGTGCATTTCGCGCGAGTAGTCCTGCATGGCGTTGATGATCGCCGCGCCCTTGGGATGGAACACGGCCAGACCCGGGCCCAGCTCCTCCGGGAAGGAGAACAGGTCCATCTCCTGGCCCAGCTTGCGGTGGTCGCGCTTGGCGGCCTCCTCCATGCGCTGCATGTAGGCCTTCAGGTCGTCCTTGCTGGCCCATGCTGTGCCGTAGATGCGCTGCAGCATCGGGTTCTTCTCGGAGCCGCGCCAGTAGGCGGCTGCCACGCGCTCCAGCTTGAAGGCCTTGATGAAGCGGGTGTTCGGCAGGTGCGGGCCGCGGCACAGGTCCTTCCAGACGGTGTTGCCCTCGCGGTCCACGTTATCGTACATGCTCAGCTCGGCCTGGCTGACCTCGGTGGCGGCCTCGGGGTCGAGCGCGGCCTCCTTGTCTCCGATCAGTTCGAGCTTGTACGGCTGGTCGGCCTCCTCGGCGCGGGCCTCCTCTTCGGTGACCGCGCGGCGGCGGAACGACTGCGCGGACTTGATGATCCGCTGCATGCGCTTCTCGATCTCCTTGAGATCCTCCGGGGTGAACGGATCCTTGACGTCGAAGTCGTAGTAGAAACCGTTCTTGATGACCGGACCGATGCCGAGCTTGGCATCCGGGCGGATCTCCTGGACCGCCTGGGCCATGACATGCGTGGCCGAATGGCGCATGATGGCCAGACCATCCTCGCTGTCGAGGGTGATCGGTTCGACCACGTCGCCGTCGTGCAGCGGCGTGTACAGGTCGCGGGGTTCGCCGTTCAGACGCACGGCGATGATGTCCTTGTTCTCGGCGAACAGTTCGGTTCCGGTGAGGCTTGCATCCACCTCCTTCCGTTCGTCGTTGATCGTGATGGAGATGGTTTGTTCAGCCATGGGATGTCCTTTGCTATCGGGGTCCGCGGTACCAATGTGCAGACCTGGACTGTGGTGTTGACAGCACACACGATAGGGGGCGCGTGCGACAAGGCATGTCCCGGGGCGGCCGGTCGCGTTCCGACGTCATGTTCGTATGGTTCTGTCCGATGATCTCCGCGGTGCGTATGGTGTTGGAACCTGGGCCTCGGCGTTGGTCGGGGTTGGGTATGGCGGCGTGAGACGGATGGCTGGTGCCGTTCGGATGACCGCCGTGTCGGAGAATCGGGAAGGATGTGGGTGGGCGATACAAGATTCGAACTTGTGACCCCTTCCGTGTCAGGGAAGTGCGCTACCACTGCGCCAACCGCCCGGGGCATGAAAAAACCGCCATACCATCAGGCATGACGGCCAATCATGGAGCGGACAACGGGACTCGAACCCGCGGTCTCAACCTTGGCAAGGTTGCGCTTTACCAACTAAGCTATGTCCGCAAAGGATTCCCACCGTGAGAAGTGGGAGCCCAGTGGGTGATGTAGGAATCGAACCTACGACCCCTTCCGTGTGAAGGAAGTGCGCTAGCCGCTGCGCCAATCACCCGTAATCTCTTCAGTTATACGGAGTCTCCTCCGTGAGTGGGCGATACAAGATTCGAACTTGTGACCCCTTCCGTGTCAGGGAAGTGCGCTACCACTGCGCCAACCGCCCGGGTCTGCGTCTCGCCGACGGACTTGCGCCCGCCACCGAGAGGTGGGTACGAGAGTCGAACTCGTCTATACGGCTTTGCAGGCCGCTGCCTAACCGCTTGGCTAACCCACCGTAAAGGTCGTCAACTCTTCGGACCTTAGAGCGGACAACGGGACTCGAACCCGCGGTCTCAACCTTGGCAAGGTTGCGCTTTACCAACTAAGCTATGTCCGCGATGCTCTCCGCAGCGTTCCCGCCGCCTGAGCACGAGTAACTACTATAACGACAATCGTGTGATTTGCAAAATCAGCGTGTCGCGCGCGTGTCGTGTGCGTCTTTTCGTTGGAATTGCAACGTTTAGTGAGCATCTGCTTCACCGATGGCAAAGCGATTACCGTAAGAGGGATCGGCACGTTAGATTATGAAGTATGAGTGAAGCGCGGAGAACGACCGTCCTGCTGGCGGCTTTCGAGGGGTGGAACGACGCCTGTCAATCGGCCACCGATGTGATCCGTCACCTGGTGGCGACGTACGAGTCCACTGAGGTGCGCCATATCCGGTGCGACGGGTACTACGACTATCAGGTCGCCCGGCCCATCACCTGCAACATCCAGGGCCGTAGGCGCATTCTCTGGCCCCAGACCACGTTCTATGACATCACGATCAGCTCCGAGCTGCACGTGCTGGCGCAGATAGCGCCGGAGCCCAACTACCGGTGGCTGGAATACTGCAGGGAAAGCCTGCACGTGGCCGAGGAGTTCGAGGTGGACCGCATCATCACGCTGGGCGCCATGTTCGCCGACTGCCCGCACACCAGGCCGTTGCCGGTGGACGTCTCGGACAGCACCTGCCAGTGCAGCATGGACCAGGAATACAACGGGCCCGTCGGCATCCCCACCATCCTGGATGCCATGGCCTGCGAGGACGGATACGACACCACGTCGATGTGGGTGTCGATCCCGCAGTACTTGGGCTGCGACGAATGCGCCCCCGCCACGCTGAGACTGCTGGACCATCTGTCCATGGCGCTGGGGGTCGCCTTGGACGGCGGCACGTTGGGCAAGAGGGCCGAACGGTGGCGAGGCAAGGCCTCAGCACTGATGCGGTGCAATGATGACCTGAACGCCTACGTGAAGGAGCTGGAACGCGCCTACGACGGTGAATCCCCCGCGCGGGACATGCCGCCGTTCAACGCTCCGCAGGCCGAGCAGCTGGTGAAGGAAGCCGAGGAATTCCTCAAGGATTGCGGCAACTCCCCCGCCTGACTGGGGTTTGTCTCAACGGCGCTGCCTCGACGGCCCTGAACGGCGATCTCGAACCATACGATTCGAGGAATATGACGATGGCCGTGCACGTTGGATAAACGTGCACGGCCATCGTCATACTGTGCTGCGAGTGGCGTGCGGCGGCAGAACGCAGATCAGGCCACGGCGGCCTCGATGGGAGGCAGCACGCCGGCGATCAGCAGGATCGCCACCACCACGGCCAGCGCGATGCGGTAGATCGCGAACGCCTTGTACGAGAACGTGGACACGAACTTCAGGAAACCGATGATCACGATATATCCGACGACGAAGCTCACGATCGCGGCCACGATGGTCGGCCCCCACCCCGGGAACATCCCCGCGTCGCCCGCGCTGAGGTCCTTGATCGCGCTGACCGTCTCCAGGATGCCGGCGCCGAACACGGCGGGAATCGCCATCAGGAAGCTGACTCGCACCGCGGCCTCACGGGTGTAGCCCATCGCACGGCCCACGGTGATCGTGCCGCCGGAACGCGAGACGCCCGGGATCAGCGCCAGCATCTGGCCCAGACCGAAGATGAACGCGTCCTTGGCAGTCATCTCCTCCATCGTCTTGATCTGACGCGACTTGGCGTCCACAATCCACAGCAGCACGCCGAACACCAGCAGCACGGTCACGGTGATCCACAGGTTGCGCAGCGTGGTCTCGATCATGTCCTTGAACAGCAGACCGCTGATCAGAATCGGCAGCGTGCCCAGGATGATGTACCAGCCCAGTCGCGCGTCCTTGTTCCCGGCGCCCATGCGGGAACGCCAGTCGGTGCCCTCATGCCCGAACAGACAACGGAACCAGGCTGTCAGGATGTTGATGATGTCCCTGCGGAAATACAGCAACACGGCCAGTTCGGTGCCCAGCTGGATGATGGCGGTGAACGCCGCACCCGGATCCGACCCCAACATCAGATCGCCGAGGATGCGGATATGGGCGCTGGACGAAACCGGCAGATACTCGGTCAACGCCTGCACCAGACCGAGCACGATCGCTTCGAAGAAATTCATAATCCCTCTTGTTCCATGATTGGCTCTGCAACGTCAACACCCCACCCTAGCGCCAGGGCGCAACAGAGCAGGGGCCGCGATGTCGGCCAGCGAACCCACAATGGTGAAGCGTTCCGGAATCGAGGAGCCGCGGCCGCGATCGTCGGGCTGCGGCCGGCAGGAAAGGCGGCACACGGCATGGCGACGTACCACAAGAGCAGGATGTTCAGTCCCAAGGGATTCTTCGAATGCGAGGGACGGGGGCTGCAATGGCTGGGTGCCGCCCACGCGCAGGGCGGTCCGCGTGTGGCGGACGTGTACGACTGGGGCGAGGGATACCTGGATATCGAGCGCATCTCCCCCTGCGCGCCCACGCGGGAGGCGGCTCGCGCGTTTGGCGTCGCCCTGGCCCGGATGCATGACGCGGGTGCAACGTATTTCGGTTCGGCCCCGGACGGATATGAAGGGACCTGCTATTTCGGGCCGTTGCAGGATCCGGTGCCGATGGATACGGGAACCTGGACCGACGTCGCCACATACCTGGCCGAGGGGCGGCTGCGGCCGATGGTCGAGCTCGGCGTGGCCCGCGGGGAACTCGACCGCACCGACCGGGAACTGACCGAACGCGTCATCGATGCGCTGCCGCAGCTGCTGGGACGCGCGGCCGACGACAAGCCCGCACGCGTCCACGGCGACCTGTGGAGCGGCAATGTGATGTGGGCGGACGATTCGGGCACCTGTGAGGCCGTGCTGATCGACCCGGCCGCGCACGGCGGGCACCGCGAGGAGGACCTGGCGATGCTGCACCTGTTCGGGATGACGTATCTGACCGAGATCCTGGAGGGATACCAGTCCGTGCACCCGTTGAAGGCCGGGTATCTGGAGCGCCGCACGCTGTGGCAGCTGTACCCGATCGCCGGTCACTGCGTGTTCTTCGGCGGCGGGTACGTCAGCGAATACCGGTCGATGTGCCGCTCGCTGCTGTCCACGCTTCGCTGAGAGATACAGATATAAGAAACGCCCGGCCTGGCCGGCCATCGATGCGGATCAAGTCCGACGAGGCCGGCCAGGCCGGGCGTCTATAATGTTTCAGCTCAACGCGTCCTTGAGCTTGGAGAAGAAGCCCTTCTTCGCGCCGGCGGTCGGCCGCGAGCTCTGCGTCACATGCGTGGCGTCCGCGTCATGGCTGGCCTCGAACCGCTCGATCAGGTCGCGCTCCTCGTCGCTGAGCTTGGTGGGGATGCGCACCGCCACATGGGCCACCAGATCGCCGCGCTCGCCATTGGACCGCAGCCGTGTAACGCCGAGTCCCTTGAGTGTCACCGTGTCCTCCGGCTGGCACCCGGCGGGAATCGTGACGTTCTGCGCGCCGTCGAAGGTCTCGATCTGCAGATCGTGCCCCAGCACGGCCCAGGTCATCGGCACCTGAATCCAGCAGTGCAGGTCATCGCCGTTGCGCGTGTACTGCTTGTCGGCTTTGATCCGCACGTCGATATACAGGTCGCCGGCGGCACCGCCGCCCTCGCCGACCTCGCCCTGGTTGGCCAGGCGCAGCCGTGAGTTGTCGCTGATGCCCGCGGGGATCGTCACGCCGACGGTGCGCGTGGTGCGCACGCGTCCGTGGCCCATGCACGAGGGGCAGGGGTTGGGGATGATCGTGCCGTGGCCCTCGCAGCGCTCGCAGGGGGCCGAGGTCATCATCTGGCCGAGCATCGTGCGCACGACCTTCTGCATGTATCCCTGTCCGTGGCAGTCCGGGCAGGTGGCGGGCTGGGCGCCGCCGACGGCACCGGAACCGCCGCACTCCTGGCACAGTCCGAACGTGTTGATCTTGACATGCGCGGTGCCGCCGAACACCACGGTTTTCAGGTCCACCGACGCGCTGGCCAGCGCGTCGCGGCCGGGCTGGGTGCGGGGAATCGGCCCCTGGCCGCCGCCACCGAACGCCCCGCCGAAGAACTGGCCGAAGATATCGCCCATATCCCCCATGCCGAAACCGCCGCCGCTGAAGCCGCCAGCGTTCGGGTTGTTCGGGTCGACCCCGGCGTCGTACATCCGCCGCTTCTCGGGGTCGGACAGCACTTCGTAGGCGTTGTTGACCTCTTTGTACTGCTCCTCGAATTCCGGGCCGGCAAGGTCGGGATGGTACTTGCGGCTCATCTTGCGATACGCCTTCTTGATATCATCATCGCTGGCCGATCGGTCCACGCCCAATACTTCGTAGTAATCTGCCACTGGTTTGTTCCTTCGTGTTGATTGTTCGCGAGTCATTGTGCCATAAGGCTGGGTCAGGCGCGCGTTGCGGGGCCGTCATGGGCCAGGAACGCGGTGAGGTACCGGGCCACGGCGCGGACCGCGGCCATGGTGGTGGCGTAATCCATGTGCGTGGGGCCGATGGATCCCACGAACGCCACAGGCTCGGATCCTTCGACGCGTTCGACGCCGCCGTCCGCGTCCGACTCCCCCGCCGCCGCGTCGATGCGGCCGTATCCGCTGGTCACCACCGAGGCGTGCAGCAGCCCCGGCGTATGCGTCTCGGAACCGATGGCCACGCTGACACCGTTCTCGTGCGCCTCCTCGCTGAGGGCGCTCATCAGCCTCATCAGGACGACCTGTTCTTCCAACGCGTCGAACAGCGGGGCCAGATCGGCCAGGGTCCGCTGGTGCGCCAGCCGGGATGTGCCGGCCATGTACAGCTCGCTGGTCCGTTCGTCATCGGCCATCGAGGCGAACGCCCCCGCCAGCGATTCGGCCAGCTGCCGCATCGGCTGCCATTGCGGGTCGGTGATCATGTCCCGCGTGAGGCGTGCGGCCTGAGCCAGCGTCTGCCCGTCGCAGACGGCGTTGACCCGCGTGCAGAACCGGGAGAGCTCGTTGGCGCGGGGCATGACGCCCACGGAGAGCAGGTGCTGGGCCACGCGTCCGGTATCGGTGATGGCCACCGCCAGCAGCGCGGACATGGACACGGGGACGATCTCGACGTGACGCAGCGTGGATTTGGACAGCGACGGGGAGGCGACCACGGCGACCTGACCGGTGATCTGGGCCAGCAGCCGCGCCGCGCGGTGCAGGGTGTCCTCCAGGCTGACCGATCCGGACAGGAAGCTGTTGATGCCGCGGCGCTGTGCTTCGGAGATCGGGGCGATGGTGGCCAGCCGGTCCACGAAATACCGGTAGCCCTTCTCGGTGGGGATGCGGCCGGCGGATGTGTGGGGTTGGGTGAGGTATCCCTCGTCCTCCAGGGCGGCCATGTCGTTGCGGATGGTTGCGGAACTGACGCCCAGATCGTGGTTGTGGGCCACCGCCGAGGAGCCGACGGGTTCTTGGGAGCGGATGTAGTCCTCGACGACGGCACGCAGTACCAGCATGCGTCGTGACTGTGTCATCCCGTGCCTCCTTGTGCTGTATCGGGCGTGTCCCGCGTGTTGGACTGAGTGTTCGATCATTCCCCATTGTATTAGCAGTCCATGCGTCGGAGTGCTAATCCGTTCGTTGCAGGTGAACGGGAGCTGAATTGTGAGCGTTAACATTGCGAAATGGCCGAAAACACGCGAACAATGCCTTGTCAGGTCGGTCTTGAAAGTTAGGATGTAAGAGCAATGTGAGGACGTTCATGGCCCGGCACAAGCCGAAGGCGTGGCGTTCGACGTATTGGAAGGAAAGTAGAATCTATGACCGATAACACGTGGTCTGAATTGGACGAGCGCGCCATCAAGATGGCGAAGGTGCTCTCTGCGGACGCCGTTCAGAAGGCCGGTCACGGCCATCCCGGCTCCCCGGTGTCGCTGGCTCCGATCGCCTACACCCTTTATCAGCGCTTCATCAAGCACGATCCGAACGACCCGAAGTGGGCCGGCCGTGATCGCTTCATTCTCTCCGGCGGCCATGCCTCGCTGACCCAGTACGTGCAGCTGTACTTCTCCGGCTACGGCGTGACCCTGGACGACCTCAAGAACTTCCGTGGCGGCAAGGACACCCGTACCCCGGGCCATCCCGAAGTCGGCCTGACCCCGGGCATCGAGATGACCACCGGCCCGCTGGGCCAGGGTCTGGCCTCCGCCGTCGGCTTCGCCTACGGCCAGCGCTTCGAGCGCGGCCTGCTGGATCCGGACGCCCCCGAGGGCACCTCGCCGTTCGATCACAAGGTGTGGGTCATCTGCGGCGAAGGCGACGTTGAGGAAGGCGTCTCCTCCGAGGCCTGCTCGCTCGCCGGCAACCAGAAGCTCGGCAACCTGACCGTGATCTTCGACGCCAACCACATCCAGATCGAGGGCGAGACCAAGATCGCCTTCGCCGAGGACATCCTCAAGCGTTACGAGGCCTACGGCTGGTACACCGATGAAATCAGCTTCATCCAGCCCGATGGCTCCTACAAGGAGGACATCGAGGGCCTGACCAAGGTGCTCGAGAAGGCCGAGCAGGTCACCGATCGCCCGAAGTTCATCAAGGTCGACACCCTCATCGCGTGGCCGACCCCGGGCAAGACCAACGATCCGTCCTCGCACGGCTCCGCCCTCGGCGTCGACGCCGTCCGCGGCCTCAAGGAGACCCTGGGCTTCGATCCGGACGTCGACTTCCCGGTCGACGAGGAGGCCCTGGCCAATGCCCGCAAGGTCGCCGAGCGTGGTCTGAAGGCCCATGCCGAGTGGGATGAGGCCTTCGCCAAGTGGGCCGCCGCCAACCCGGACAAGGCCGCCCTGTACGAGCGCATCCACGCCGGCAAGCTGCCCGAGGACTTCGACAAGGCCATCGACGACCTGGAGGCCGGTTATGAGGTCGGCGCCAAGGTCGCCACCCGCAAGGCCTCCGGTGCCGTACTCAACGCGCTGGCCGCCGTCATGCCCGAGCTGTGGGGCGGTTCCGCCGATCTGGGCGGCTCGAACAACACCGACATCAAGGGCGCCGCGTCCTTCGTGCCGGAGGAGTTCGCCACCACCCAGCATCCGAACTGCTCGGTCTATGGCCGTCAGCTGCACTTCGGCGTGCGCGAGTTCGCCATGGGCGCCATCACCAACGGCATCCTGCTCGGTTCGGACACCCGCGTGTTCAACGGCACCTTCTTCCAGTTCGCCGATTACGAGCGTGCCGCCTGCCGTCTGGCCGCGCTGATGGAGGTCCCGAACCTCTACGTGTGGACCCACGACTCCGTGGCCCTCGGCGAGGACGGCCCGACCCACCAGCCGATCGAGCACCTGGCCTCCTTCCGCGCCATCCCGCAGTTCGAGGTCGTCCGCCCGGCCGACCAGTGGGAGACCGCCGAGGCCTACCGTGCGTTCTTCGAGAAGGAGAACACCTACCCGACCGCCATGATCCTGACCCGCCAGGGTGTGCCGACCCTCGCCGAGACCTCCGAGAAGGCCAAGGACGGCGTGAGGAAGGGCGCCTACGTGCTCGTCGACACCGAGGGCACCCCGGACGTGATCATCATGGCCTCCGGCTCCGAGGTCCAGTGGGCCGTGGCCGCCGCCAAGACCCTGGCCGATGAGGGCATCAAGGCCCGCGTGGTCTCCATGGTCTCGATGGAATGGTTCGAGGAGCAGGACGCCGAGTACAAGGAGTCCGTGCTGCCGGCTTCCGTCAAGGCCCGTGTCTCCGTGGAGGCCGGTCTGGCCATGCCGTGGTACAAGTACCTCGGCGCCTACGGCAAGCCCGTCTCGATCGAGCAGTTCGGTCTGCAGGGCGACGGCGCGCAGAACATGATCGACCTCGGCATCACCGCCGAGCATGTGGTCGAAGCCGCCAAGGCCTCCATCGACGAAGCCAAGTGAGTCCCGGACCGGTCCGCGACCGGTCTGAGCCATCGAATAACTGAATAGCCAGGCCGCCGGAGACGGCGTCAACGAACGACAACTGTTCCGGCGGCCTGACATCATGGATTTGTTCCATATCGGAATCAAAAGGAGAACAACAAATGACTGAAGCAACGCAGCGTACGTCCGACTCCGGCGTCTCGATCTGGCTGGACGACCTGTCCCGCACCCGCATCGAGTCCGGCAGCCTGCAGGAGCTCATCGCCGAGAAGAACGTGGTCGGTGTCACCACCAACCCGTCCATCTTCCAGAAGGCCCTGAGCCAGGTCGGCCCGTACGACGCCCAGCTCAAGGAGCTCGGCAAGGTCGACGTGGAGACCGCCATCCGCGAGCTGACTACCACCGACGTGCGCAATGCGACCGACATCTTCCGTGAGATCGCCGAGAAGACCGACTTCGTCGACGGCCGTGTCTCCATCGAGGTCGACCCGCGTCTGGCCCACGAGACCGAAGCCACCGAGCAGCAGGCCGTGGAGCTGTGGGAGAAGGTCAACCGTCCGAACGCGATGATCAAGATCCCGGCCACCCTCGAGGGTCTGCCGGCCATCACCGCCACCCTGGCCAAGGGCATCTCCGTGAACGTCACCCTGATCTTCTCGCTCGAGCGCTACGAGCAGGTCATCGACGCCTTCATCGAGGGCATCGCCCAGGCTGACGCCAATGGCCACGATCTCAAGCACATCGGCTCCGTCGCCTCCTTCTTCGTCTCCCGCGTGGATACCGCGGTCGACAAGCTGCTTGAGGAGATCGGCACCGACGAGGCCAAGGCCCTGGAAGGCAAGGCCGCCGTGGCCAACGCCCGTCTGGCCTACGAGCTGTTCGAGAAGAAGTTCGCCGAGGATCCGCGCTGGGCCGCCCTCGAAGCCAAGGGCGCCAAGAAGCAGCGTCCGCTGTGGGCCTCCACCGGCACCAAGAACGCCGCCTACTCCGACTGCAAGTACGTGGACGAGCTGGTCGCTCCGTTCGTCGTCAACACCATGCCGGAGAAGACCCTGAACGCGCTGGCCGACCACGGCAACGGCGCCCCGAGCATCGAGGGCACCTACGAGGAGAGCCACGCCGTGATGGACAAGCTCGCCGAGCTGGGCATCAACATCAAGGATGTCACCGACAAGCTCGAGGCTGACGGCGTCGCCTCCTTCATCAAGTCCTGGGATACGGTCATCGCCGACGTGCAGTCCGGCATCGACCGCGTCAACGGCTGATTGACGCATAGAGCATGAGGGGGCGGTCCTTCGGGACCGTCCCCTCAGTCATATGGAGGCCGGATTCACGGTTTTGGCCTTTACGAAACCGTGAATCCGACCTTTGTGCGTTTCACCGGCGAATCGCTGGTATTCCAATGACACGCATGTGCGGAATTGTGTGAAAACGGAACAATCTCAATTCACAACTCGGCCGGTGCGGAAACCGTGAATCGGCCCCTACTGCCGGTAATGGCCGAAGAAGTCGGTCATGCGGTTCACGGCGTCCTTGAGGACCTCGATGCGCGGCAGGTAGACCACGCGGAAGTGGTCCGGCTCATGCCAGTTGAACCCGCCGCCGTGTACCACCAGCAGCTTCTTCTCCCGCAGCAGGTCCAGTGCGAACTGCTCGTCGTTGGTGATGTTGAACCGTTTGACGTCGATCTTCGGGAAGATGTAGAACGCCGCCTTCGGCTTGACGGCGGTGATGCCGGGGATCGAGTTCAGCGCCTCGGTGATGTACTCGCGCTGCTCGTAGATGCGGCCGCCGGGCACGATGTAGTCGTTGACGCTCTGGTGACCGCCGAGCGCGGTCTGCACGATCGACTGCGCCGGCACATTCGAGCACAGGCGCATATTGGAGAGCATGTTGAGGCCCTCGATATAGTCCTCGGCGATCCGCTTGTTACCGCTCAGGACCATCCATCCGATGCGGAAGCCGGCGATCATATGCGACTTCGACAGCCCGGAGAACGTGACGCAGAACAGATCCGGCGCCATCGACGCGATGGAGATGTGCTCAAGCCCGTCCATGACCAGGCGGTCGTAGATCTCGTCGGAGAAGATGATGAGCTGATGCTCGCGCGCGATATCGACGATCTGCTGCAGCACCTCGCGCGGGTAGAGCGCGCCGGTCGGATTGTTCGGATTGATGATGACGATGGCCTTGGTCCGGTCGGTGATCTTGGCGCGCATATCGTCCATATCCGGATACCATTCGGACTGCTCGTCGCATACGTAGTGCACGGCGGTGCCGCCGGCCAGGTTCACGCAGGCCGTCCACAGCGGGTAGTCCGGCGAGGGCACCAGCACCTCGTCGCCGGTGTCGAGCAGCGCGGACATCGACAGGTTGATCAGTTCGGAGACGCCGTTGCCGGTGTAGATGTCGTCGATCGTCACATTCGGCAGCCCCTTGAGCTGGGCGTACTGCATGATCGCCTTGCGGGCCGAGAACAGGCCCTTGGCCGGCGAGTAGCCCTCGCAGTCGGTGAGCTGCTGGCGCATGTCGTACACGACCTCATCGGGGGTGCGGAATCCGAACGGCGCCGGGTTGCCGATGTTCAGCTTCAGCACGCTGGTGCCGTCGGCCTCCATGCGCGCGGCCTCGTCCACCACGGGGCCGCGGACGTCATAGAGCACGTTGTCGAGCTTGGATGATTTGGGGAACCTGCGCATGGGCTTTCCTTTCGATGGGCCGTCGATGGAGGGGGCGGCGGTGCCGGGTGATGGCTGTTGCGACAGAGCGGTGTCCTCGCCGCGCAACCACCGTTCATCGACCTGCAGCGTGGCTGCAAGGAACCGGACGATATCGGGGCGCGGCATGGTCTTTCCACTGACATACTGGCTGATATGGCTTTTGCCGAGCTTCACGCCACTCTCTTCGGCACGGTGGACGATGTCGATCTGCTTGAATCCGTGCGTCTGCATCGCCGAGTTCAATCGTGCCGCGAATACCGACGTACGATCCATAGCTGCGCTCCGATCCGGTTCAATGGTTGTTCTTACCGGTTCAATACTGTACTGAAATCGCCGGACAGAAGTTCAATTCGCAATGGCGAGAGTTCAATATGCGGAAGCGTGGTGCCTGACCGGTTCACTCCCCCAGCAGCCGTTCCAGCCACTGCGCCACGCCGTCCTCGTTGTTCGAGGGACAGATCTCGTCGGCCACAGCCAGCACCTGGGGATTGGCGTTGGCCACGGCCACGCCCGTACCGGACTCGCGCAGCATGGCGATGTCGATGAGGTCGTCGCCGAACGACACCGTGGACCCCAACGGCACCTCCATGCGGGCGCACAGCGTGCGCAGCGCCTGCTTCTTGTTCGCCAGCGGATTCATCAGCATGGCCAACGTGTTCTCGCTCACGCTGAGTTCAAAGTCCGGCGGCACGAGCCTGCGCAGCGTATCCCATTGATCCGGGCGGGGCACGGCGATGATCTTGTCCGCGATTCCCGGCGGCACGTCGGAGAAATCCGTGATGACGAACTGCTGGGATTTCCACATCTCGCTGATATCCCAGTTCACGTACCGGATGTCGTCCATCACAATGCCCACCTTGAGCCCCGGCATCGCCTCAAGCAGATACCGGCAGACCTGAACGGCGCGTTCGGAGGGGAACCCGATCTTCAGCAGGTGTCCGTCCTGCGGGAACACGCCGCTGGTCAGCATGTCATAGTCGGAGCGGTCCGGCGACAGGTCGATCAGCGCGCCGTTCAGGTAGACGCAGGCGTCCACCGGCAGCTTCTCGACGAACTCGTAGCCGGTGCTGACCGGCCGTGCGGTGGCGATGGCGAAGATGAACCCACGGTCATGCAACCGGTGGATCGCATCGATGGAACGGCGTGTGATGAACCGTCCCTCGAACGTGTCGGCGTCATGCAGCAGCGTGCCGTCCAGATCGGCGACGATCATGCGGGGCAGGGATGCGGTCATGGTGGGAGGCCTCCTCGTCGATGGGTGTGCGGGTCCGTTCAGTGCGTGAGCAGGCCGCTGCAGTACGTCCGTACGATCTGGGCGGAGTGGTGCAGCCGTTCGCGTTCCTGCGCGGTCAGATCGAGTTCGACGATCTCGTTGGCGCCGTTGGCGCGCAATTCGGTGGGAACGCCGAGGAACACGTCATGTTCGCCGTATTCGCCATCCAGCAGCGTGGACACGGGAACGATGCGCCGTTCGTCCCACAGGATCGTCTGCACGATGCCGGCCACCGTGGAGGCGATGCCGTAGTTCGTGCCGCCCTTGGCGTCCTTGATCTCGTTGCCGCGGTCGCGGGTCTTGCGTTCGAGGTCATCGAGCGATACGGACGAGAAACGGTCCTGGTTGTCGGAAAGGAATCGTGCGAACGGCTTGCCGCCGATCGACACCGTGGACCACGGGACGAACTGGGAATCGCCGTGTTCACCCATCACGAAGCCTCCCACGTTGCGCGGGTCCAGTCCGGTCTCCTCGCCGATGATCGTCTTCAGACGCGAGGTGTCCAGGGCGGTGCCGGTGCCGAGCACCTGAGAACGGGGCAGTCCGCTGCGCTTCCAGGCATACCAGGCCATGACGTCGACGGGGTTGGACACCATCACGAGCACGCCGTCGAACCCGGAGGCCATGACGTCGTCCACGATCTGTCCGACGATGCCGACGGTGAACCCGAGTTCCTGCAGCCGGCTCGACCCCTGCGGCGGACGCCGCCCCGCGGTGACGACCACGATATCGGCGTTCGCACAATCGGCGTAATCGCCGACATGCACGTTGACATGACGGTCGAAGAACTCGCTGCCGTCATCCAGATCGTGGCTCTCCCCCATCGCCCGCGTCCGATTCGGGTCGATCAGCACCACCTCGTTGCACAGGCCGTAGTTGACCAGGCCGAACGCGACCGTGGACCCCACGGTGCCGGCGCCGACCACAACCACCTTGTTCCGATTCATCGTGACCATACGAGTCCTTCCCTCCATCGTCTCCGAAACATGAAAAAACCCACGATGCCGTGGCATCATGGGTTTTCAACGGTATCCGTCCAATCAGATCACGCCGAACTTGGTCATCAGGCCGAGCGCGATGACGATGGCCACCCACAGCAGCGCGATGATGACGGTCCAGCGGTTCAGATTCTTCTCCGCCACGCCGGAGGTGCCCGCGTTCTGGGTCAGGCCGCCGCCGAACATGTCGGACAGGCCGCCGCCCTTGCCTCGGTGCATGAGGATGAGCAGCGTGAGCAGCACGCTGAGCAGGACCAGAACAATCTGCATAACAAGCTCGACAACTTCCCAAGCGTTCACAGGTGAACCTCCAGTTCGTAAGACACTGCCAACTAGAATACCCCTACCCTGTGAGAATACGGGGTTTTCCTCGCGCCAACGGTCGTGTGTGTCGCTATCGCGCGGTTTTGACGGTCAGCCGGGCGATAAGCGCCAGCTCCTCGGGATCCAGCGAGGCGCCGCCGATCAGGAACCCGTCCACATCCGGCTGGGTGATCAGCTGCACGGCGTTATGCGACGTCACCGACCCGCCGTACAGGATGCGCACGGATTGCGCCGTCGCCGCCCCGAACCGGGCCTGCATGTGGTCGCGGATGGCCCTGGCGGCGTCCTGCGCCGACTGCGGGGTGGCCACCATGCCGGTGCCGATGGCCCACACCGGTTCGTAGGCCACGATGAGCTTGGACGCCTCCTCGTCCGACAGGTCGCGGGTCACGTCGTTGACCTGGCCGACGGCGAAGTCGAGTTCGATGCCCTGCCGGCGCTCCTCGAAGCTCTCCCCCACGCACAGAATCGGCTGCATGCCCGCCGCCAGGACGGCGCGGACCTGATCGACGATGTTCGCATCGTCCTCGGGATGGTACTTGCGCCGTTCCGAATGACCGACGATGACATAGGAGCACCCCAGATGGGCGAGCATATCTGCGGAGACATCGCCGGTGAATGCCCCCTGCGAGGTGACGGATACGGACTGCGCGCCATACCGGATGCGCAGGTGGTCGGCCTCGACCAGCACCTGCACGCTGCGGATGGAGGTGAACGAGGGGAACAACGCGACCTCGCAGCGCTTATGGTCGAACTTCGCGTCGCGCAGCAGCCACGCCAGCTTCTGCACGAAATACGTGGCCTCGCGGTGGTCAAAGTTCATCTTCCAGTTGCCCGCCACCAACGGGATGCGGTTCAGCGCCATTCATCCTCCTCATACCAAAAGGCTCCCGCGAGCGGGAGCTGGCGTGGCACCGTGTGCGTTCCAGCCCCCACCGGCGGGAGTCCCGCGAACATCAGGCGAGCACGGTCAGGCCCGGGAGCTGCTTGCCCTCGAGGAACTCGAGGGAGGCGCCGCCGCCGGTCGAGATGTGCGAGAAGCCGTCCTCCGGGAAGCCGAGGTTGCGCACCGCGGAGGCGGAGTCGCCGCCGCCGACGATGGTGAACGCGCCGGCCGCGGTCGCGTCGACGAGCCCCTGGGCCACGGCGGCGGTGCCGGCCGCGAACTCCTTGATCTCGAACACGCCCATCGGGCCGTTCCACACCACGGTCTTCGAATCCACGATCTTGTCATGGAACAGCTTGGCGGAGTCGGGGCCGATGTCCAGACCCATCTTGTCGGCCGGGATGGCGTCGGCGGCCACGACCTCCGGGGCGATCGGGGTATCGCCGGCCGGGAAGCCGGGGTTCACCACGATGTCGGTCGGCAGCACGAGCTCAACGCCGTTCTTCTCGGCGGTCTCGATGTAGCCCTTGACCTTCTCCAGCTGGTCCTCCTCGAGCAGCGAGGTGCCGACCTCATAGCCCTTGGCCTTGAGGAAGGTGAA
>NZ_DGVO01000024.1:82225-83149 GCF_002394995.1 Bifidobacterium sp. UBA4282 | reverse complement strand
AACCAACTGAGCTACGGGGCCGTGGTGTTCTCTGAACGAGAAGCCGAATAGAAATATTACTCAGAATGACAAAGTATGCAAGTCTCCGCGTGTCTCGTTGGAATTCCGCGGTTGTGCGCCCATGTCATCCGGCTCGCGGGTGTCCGTTCAGTCCACGAGTTCCATCGTGATCGGAGCCGATCCCTGCGCGGTCTGCCAGGCTCCGACCCAATCGCCCTGCGTGGAGCGGGCGAATTCGTCAAGGTACTCCGGCAGACTGAAATCATCGGGCAGGTCGCGCGTATCCATGCAGGTGCCGTCTTCGAAGCAGATCTGCCCGTCGTACTGGGAGAGGCTGTCGTCGTCCCACACTTCGGGGTGCTCGTCGATGTAGTCGAAGGTGAATCCGATCACCCAAACCGCGAACGCGATGCAGGCCACCAGGAACAGCGTGCCCAGCGCACTGATCGCAATGCCCGCAATGGACATGCCCTTGCTCTTCTCGTGGGATTTGTTGATTTGGACCAGGGCGACGATCGAGAGGATCAGGCCGATCGGCGGGATGATGAATGCGCATACGAATCCGGCGATGCACAGGCCGTTCCATCTGTCGGTCTGCGCGGGCTGTCCGTAGTAGTAGCCCTGGGTGTACGGGGCCGTATACGGGGCGTTGTAGGAGGTTCCGTACTGCGCGTTGTATGGTTGCTGAGCGTACGGGGCACCGTATGCGGGCTGCTCGGGCGGTGTCTGGCCGCCGTTCGTGTACGGCTGGCCCTGGTACTGCCCATAGGTCTGCTGCGCTTGCTGGGGCTGCTCGGGGGAACCGTACTGCGGGGAGGTGTGCTGATCGTCCGGTTGCGGGATATATGGATTGGTTGCCGTCATGGTTCCAGTCTACCCGCAGGACCTGCATATACGGGGGCGGGGTGCGACCCGCGATGGGTC
>NZ_DGVO01000024.1:53158-82171 GCF_002394995.1 Bifidobacterium sp. UBA4282 | reverse complement strand
GCTGGGTCGCACCCCGCCCGAATCGTCGCGCTCCGCTCGGGGCGCGACGGGAGTCGATCAGTCGGCCTGCTTCCAGGTCTCGACGTCGATGTGATGCTCCGGGTTGGCCTGCCAGGCCTCCCACGCGGACTTGACGATGTCCTCCACGTTGTACTTGGCGTGCCAGCCCATCTCCTCGTTGATGCGCTTCGGGGAACCGATCAGGTGCGGCGGGTCGCCGGCGCGGCGCGGCATGACGGTTTCGGTGAACGGCAGGCCGGTCACCTTCTTGACCTCGTCCACGATCTGGCGCACCGAGGTGCCCTCGCCGGTGCCGACGTTGAACACGTCGTACTTGCGCTCGTCGCGGTCCAGGTACTCCAGGGCCGCCACATGGGCGTCGGCCAGGTCGGAGACGTGGATGTAGTCGCGCACGCAGGTGCCGTCGTCGGTCGGGTAGTCGTCGCCGAAGATCGCGGGGGCCTTACCCTGCTTGAGGCGGTTGAACAGCATCGGGATGAGGTTGAGGATGGCCGGATCCTCCAGTTCCACCGGGCCGCAGCCGGCCACGTTGAAGTAGCGCAGACCGCAGAAGCGGATGTCGTAGGCGGTCTCGCAGGCGCGGGCCATCCACTCGCCGAACAGCTTGGTCTGGCCGTACGGGTTGATCGGCAGCATCGGCACCACGTCCTCGGGTACCACGTCCACCGGCGGCTCGCCGTAGGTGGCGGCGGAGGAGGAGAAGACAAGCTTCTTGACGCCGGAATCGCGCATGCCGATCAGCACGTTGAGCATGCCGTTGATGTTCTGCTGGTAGTACCACAGCGGCTTCTCCACCGATTCGCCGACCTGCTTGCGGGCGGCGAAGTGGATGACGGCGTCCACTTCCTCGGCCTTCATGATCTCGGCCAGGCGCTCGCCGGCGCCGGCGGCGGAGACGTCCATGCCGTACAGTCGGGAACCTTCGATGCGGGTGGGCTTGCCGTAGCTGAGGTCGTCCACAACGACGACCCGCTGGCCGGCCTGATGGAGAGCGTGAACGACGTGGGCGCCGATGTAGCCGCACCCACCGGTGACGAGAACAGTCATGTTCCGACCTTTCACTCATCGGAGTTCGGTGTGCGGATGCCGTGTGAACACCCGCTGTTCACTTTTGCTCCGGTTTTGTTATTTTTTGAACAGTTTCAGTATAGCATGCAAACACGAACGCACAAATGTGTGTTCGTTCGCGCGTTTCCTCTATAAATAAGAGTATGCAGGAAGAATGGAACGAACAACTGTCCGAACGGCCATCCGATAAAGCGCCGTACATGCGGACTGATGGTGTGGACGCGGTTGGCGAGGGGACTGTGGAATCGGAGGACGGCACCCGTGCCGATCGTCCCGCGGGATGGGGCCGGCCGGTGCTCTCCTTCGTGCGCAGGTCGGGCCGTCTGGACGCACGGCTGCAGCGCGCATGGGACCGTTACGCGGGCGAGTACCTGCTGGACGTGAACGCGGGGGAGGGGTCGTTGAACGTACGCCCCGGCGTGACGATCGACGGCGGATATGTGTGTCGGACGTGGGGCAATGGCAACCCGCTGATCGTGGAGATCGGTACCGGGCAGGGCGAGAACATCGTCGCCGCAGCCGCCGCGCACCCTGACATGAACTTCCTGGCGCTGGAGGTGTACGACCCCGGCGTGGCCCACACCATGCTGCTCGCCGGCAAGCAGGGGCTGGGCAACCTGCGTATCGCGCAGGTCAACGCCCCCGAGCTGTTCAAGATCATGGCCGACGGCGTGGTGGCCGAGGTGTGGACGTACTTCCCTGATCCGTGGCCCAAGATGCGGCATCACAAGCGCCGCATCGTGCAGCCCGCGCTCGCCGGGGAGATCCATCGTGCGCTGGTGCCCGGGGGGCTGTGGCGCATCGCCACTGACATCGAGGACTATGCGTTGCATGTGCACGAAGTGATGGACGCCATGCCCGGCTTCGAGAACGTGGGCGGATTGACCGTCAGCCTGCCGACCGAGCACGTCGGCAAGGGCAACGCCGATGAGGCGGCGGACCTGCCTCATGCCGACTTCGTCGAATCGCCGCGATTCGAGGGGCGCGTGCTGACCAACTTCGAACGCAAGGGGCTTCAGGCCGGCCGCGTGATCCACGACTTCGCCTACCGGGCCGTGTGAGGTGTCCGTCGTACAGCTCCAGCCTCGAGGCTCTGGGTCTGTCACATCATAGGCGACACGCCGTGTTGCACCCGCTTACGGTCTCGCCTATACTTTCTAATTCGTTGCCCCCATCGTCTAACGGTTAGGACACCAGACTTTCAATCTGACAACGAGAGTTCGACTCTCTCTGGGGGTACGACCTGAAAGCCCGCTTCGGCGGGCTTTCTTCGTATCGGACGTGGGTTCCGCCATCCGTGCAGGACGGCGGAACCCACGGCGGTGACTGCTGCCGCGTCACGCGGTCAGCAGGGCCGCGTACTGGCGGGCGGCCTCGTCCAACTCTTCATCGGTGACCTTCAGCGTGCCGTGGATGGTGAACGGATTAAGCCAGATCATACCGATATGCTTGGCCGTGGCCTCAAGCGGCTTGAGCAGTTCGGGCACGATCACCCCGAACTCGCCGTCATGGCGGTACTTGCCGGCGGACCCGCCGACGCTGACGGCCGCCATCAGCTCCTTGCCGTGCAGCTTGTCGCCGCCGGCGCCAAAGGCCCAGCCGTGCCGGAGCACCGTGTCCTCCCACTGCTTGAGCAGGGCGGGGGAGCTGTACCAGTACATCGGGAACTGCCAGACCACGCGGTCCGCGCCGAGCAGCGCCTCCTGCTCGGCCTCGGCGTCGATGCGGAAGTCGGGGTAAAGCGCGTACTCGTCGCGCACGGTCACGCTTGGGGCGGCGGCGGCCGTTTCCGCCAGCGTCCGGTTGATGCGCGAACCGTCATGCAGATGCGGATGGAAGACCAAAACAAGAGTGTTCATTCGTATCTCCTTATCATTGTGGCCGCATGGTCGGCGCAACGCTGACGGGCACGGACATGTGGCCGATGCCTCCAGAGTAGATGGTCGGCCCGCCTCGCGCCAATATGCCCACGGCATACCGCGGCATGCGCGACATGCATCCACGGTGTTCGCGGCGTTGTGCCGTTCAGTCCCGATCTTGCCGGTTAGGCTTCGCGTCGGTGCCGGTCCGGGACCCGCGTCGTTCCGCCTCAGGCGAACAAGGCGTCTCCGTTCGAGCAACATCGGTCGATTACACTGGAAATCAGCGCGTCGGGCGTGCGGTCCGTCCGGAGCGGAGAAGGTCGGAGGGTGGATATGGATATGAACGCATCGTCCGGTATTGAGAACGCGCCGGATTTCCCGGAGATGCCCTCGTACGCGGATGGCCGGGGCGTCCGTTCGGGTGTGGATCTGCGCGTGCTGCGGTATTTCCTGGCGGTGGCCGATGAAGGCAACATCACCTGGGCGGCCGAGCTGTTGCAGATCTCGCAGCCCACGCTGTCGCGTCAGCTCAAGGGCTTGGAGGATGCGCTGGGCGTGACGCTGTTCCACCGGGGTCCACATCAGATCTCGCTGACCCCGGAAGGGCGGCTGCTGCGTGAGCGCGCCCAGGAACTGGTGCAGCTGGCGGGCAAGATGGAACGCGAGGTGCGCGAGCTGCACGGTTCGCTGTCCGGAATCATCGCGATCAGCTGCGCGGAGACACACAGCATGGATTGGCTGGCCCGGTGCATCGCGGCATTCCGGCAACGGTACCCGGAGGTGGAGTTCGAGATGCGCACCTGCACCGCCGATGTGACGGGCGACCGTCTGGAACAAGGTCTGGCCGATCTGGGACTGGTCACCGAACCATTGGATGTGAGCAGATACGATTACCTGCGTACGCATATCGATGACCGGTGGGGAATCCTGATGCGATCCGATGATCCGCTGTCGACGCTGAACGAGATCCGGCCCGAGGACTTGGCTGGCAGGGCGCTGGTTCTGCCGTTCCGCGACGAAGTGCGCGGCGAGCTTGTCAGTTGGATGGGTGGATCGCTACGTGCGGTGTCAACCGCCGGCATGTGCGATCTAAGCATTAATGTGATGGCGATGGTGCGCGGCGGGATCGGTCTGGCCATGTCGTTCGGACTGGGAGTCCCCGATGACCTGCGATTCAAACCGTTGAACCCCGTGCTGGAATCCGGTGGTGCCGTCATCTGGAAGCAGGGGCGGACGTTGACCCCGGCTGCGGCCGCCTTTGTGGAATTCCTGCGCACCGAGGGGCGTGATCTTGCCGGCTGACTGCGGAGCCGGAGGCCATGCCCGGCACGTATGGATGGTATGCCGCGATTGACATTGGCGTGGACATCGGACAATCGCTACCGTGAGGCGTAGTGGCGTTGCGTCGTGTGCCGTCCATCGTCGTAAGGAGACGCCCATGTCCGTGACACGTTGGGAAGGTGAACGGTTCTTGTCCGATGCGATGGCCGAGGAAGTTGCCGTCTGACTTGACGGACTGGACCTGTAACTGTACCGGAACACATATTGAGGAGGAATAATGGATAGAATCGAACGCACCGAAGCCACGATGCAGGAGCTGTTTCATCAGCCGGCCGTCACCACGGAGGGGACCGATCCGGAATTCATGCATATCCTGCAACGCTTTATCTTCGGCGATGTCTGCCACACCGGCAGTCTGGACAATCGCATGCGTGAGTTGGTGACCGTCACCGTGCTGGCCACGCTCAACACGCTGCCGCAGTTGAAGGCGCATACGCAGGCAGCCCTGAACGTCGGCTGCACACCGATTGAGATTCGCGAGGCCATCTACCAGTGCGCGCCGTTCATCGGATTCCCGAAGACGCTGAACGCCATCGGTGCCATGAACGAGGCGTTCCAGGCTGCCGGCATCGAACTGCCGTTGCCTGAGCAGGGCACGGTGAGCGAGGAGAACCGCAATGAGCATGGGCTGGAACTGCAGGCGCCGCTGTATGGTACGGAGATCAAGGACCGGTACACGTGGCTGCCCGGCGACTTCGCCGCATTCGTGCCGCGCATGCTCACCGAGCTGTGCTTCGGCGATTACATGAGCCGCGATGGGTTGGATGGTAAGACCCGCGAGTTGCTGACCGTGGTGCTGCTGGCCGCGCTGGGCGGTGCCGAGGTACAGGTCAGGAGCCATGTGGAGGGCGCGTTGAAGGCCGGCAACTCCAAGGAGGAACTGGTCTGCGCGCTCGTGCATGCCGGCTGCTACATGGGCATCCCGCGTCTGTTCAACGCGTTGAACGCCTGCAAGGAGTTGCTGACGCGGGAGTGAGGATTCACCCGCGCCGGCATTTTCTCCAGGAACGGACCGTTTTCCCCGCCACAGCAACGGGTGATGGGGAAGACGGCTGTCTATGCGTATCTCACCTTGTGGCGTCGATCCCCGGAGCGGGAGCGCAGGAGTTCTCCAGCACGCTGTAGGCAGCGCGGTATTTCTCGACGCGTGCGCGATCCGTATCGGTGACGGTCTGCAGCCGGTCGAGATTCATATTGTCGCGCAGATCGCTCATCTTGACCTCACGGGCGATGCGGCCCGCGCGGGCGACGGCCGGGTCCTGTGAATCGCAGGCGTCCACGATGCGTTGGATGTAGTCCATATACGATTCGTCGACTCGTCGCGTATCCAGCTGCACCGAGGCCACCACGTCGGGCGGGAATCCGAGTGTCAGCAGCTCCTCGGCGGTGGTGTCGGTGTCCTCGATCAGGTCGTGCAGCCAGCCGGCGATACGGGCCTCATCGCTGGCGCATCCCTGCGAGACCCGTTGCGGATGCATCCAATACGCGGCCCCCGCCTTATCCGTCTGACCGGCATGGCGTTCTTTGGCCAGCTGCTCGGCGAGGGCCAGCAGATCGGTGGTGCGATGTTCCATGCCGTTCAGTGTAGTGCGGTCGCAAACCGGTCGTCGTGGTGCGCTATGGGGTAAGGTGCCGCAATCCGGCATGAGACGATTGCGGTAACGCAACCATCGTTGCGGCGACACGCGATTCGTACTGGGCGAACTCCCAGCGTCGCCGCTAAGATTGGAAACCGTCGGTCGCCCTCAACGATGAGCGATCCACAACGAACGAACCAGGACTCAAAGGAGGTCTTGTATGGTCTATCGCATGATTTTCAACCAGGAGGCGTACTTCGGCCGCGGCGCGATCAAGCAGATTCCGGACGTGGCCAAGGCGCACGGCTTCACCAAGGCGTTCATCGTCACCGATCCGGTGCTGATCGAAACCGGCACCGTCAAGAAGGTCACCGACGTGCTCGACGAGGCGGGCATGCCGTATGAGGTCTTCAGCAACGTCCAGCCGAACCCGCCGGTCGAATGCATCAAGGACGGCGTGGCCAAGTTCGCCGACGCCGGCGCCGACTTCCTGATCGGTCTGGGCGGCGGCTCCCCGCAGGACACCTGCAAGGGCATCGGCATCGTCACCGCCAACCCCGAATTCGCCGACGTGCTCTCACTGGAGGGTGTGGCCGCCACCAAGAACCCGTCCGTGCCGATCTTCGGCGTGCCGACCACCGCCGGCACCGCTTCGGAGACCACCATCAACTACGTGATCACCGACACGGCGAACAAGCGCAAGTTCGTGGCCGTCGACCCGCATGACATCCCGATCGTGGCCTTCGTGGACCCGGATCTGACCGACACCCAGCCGCGCTCGCTCAAGGTGGCCACCGGTTTGGACGCGCTGACCCACGCCATCGAGGGCTATATCACCCCGGGTGCGTGGAGCCTGTCCGACTGCCTGTCGATGCAGACCATCCGCATGATCGCCAAGAACCTGGCCAAGTCCGCCGAGGGCGACATCCCCGCCGGCGAACAGATGGCGTACGCCTCCTATATCACCGGCATGGCCTACTCGAACGTCGGCCTGGGCCTGGTGCACGGCATGGCGCACCCGCTGGGCGGCCGCCTCGGCGTGGCCCACGGCGTGGCCAACGGCATCCTGCTGGCGCCGGTCATGGAATACAACAAGGAGTACACCGGCGAGAAGTACCGTGACATCGCCGACGCGTTCGGCGTCCAGGACGCCTACACCGGCGACCTCGACCACGTGCGTGACGAGGCGGTTGAGGCGGTGCGCAAGCTCACCAAGGATCTCGGCAACCCGACCACGATCTCCGAGGTCGGCGCCACCGAGGCCGACCTGGAGGGGCTGGCCCATGACGCGTTCAACGATGTGTGCACGCCGGGCAACCCGCGTCAGGCCACCGAGGAGGACATCTACGCGATCTACAAGTCGCTGATGTAATCCGACATTGGCGCCTTGTGCGTTGCGGGGCCCGTTCCGATCCGTTCGGAACGGGCTCTTTTGCTGTAGGGGAGTGGTGGTCGTGCGCCAAAAAGGCCTCCAGGCCGTGCCGTATTGGTCCGTTTGCTGCATGAGCACGGTGAATGTGCATCGGTTGGGCTTTTCGGCGGCCTTCTGATGGTCCTTTCGCCGCATACGCATGCGGTGGCATACGCCGAAAGGTCCCGGAACCGCTCCGCCGCCGGCGCATTGGGGGCGTGTGGCCTGCGTCCGCCGTACAATAGGGCCTCATGAGCAATGATCAGGATGACCTGAAGATCGATTTCGCTTCGGTGTTTCCGGCGAAGGGGGATGCGCGCCGACCTCCGGAATGGTACGGCCGCGCCCTGCTGTACACCGCCATAGCCGTGTTCCTGGCGTATTTCGCGTGGCGGTCATGGGGCAAGGTGTCCGGCGTGGTGCTGGATGTGGTCATCTCCCTGTTCCTGGCGCTCGCCATCGAACCGGTGGTGCTGCTGCTGGTGCGGCATGGCTGGAAGCGCGGCGTGGCCTCGGCCGTCAGCTTGATCGGCTTGGGTGCGGTGATCGTCGCGCTGCTGGCCCTGTTCGGCAACATGTTCGTGCAGCAGGCCATCTCGATGGTCAAGGGACTGCCGGGCGTCTATGACGAGATCTCCCGCACCGTGGAACAGTACACGTCGTTCAAACTGCCGGAGATCCAGAACCTGGGCAGTGAGATCTTCAACAACATCCAGACCTCCTGGGTCACGGATTTCGCCGGTCAAGCGTTAAGCACCACCATGGGGTTGTTCGGTTTCCTGCTTGATCTGCTGACCGCGGTCATGGTGACCTACTACCTGTCCGCCGCCGGCCCCAAGCTGCGCCGCAGCCTGTGCCAGTGGCTCGGACCGGCCACGCAGCGCCGGTTCCTGCTCGGCTGGACCATCGTGCAGGACCAGATCTCCAACTTCCTGTTCTCCCGCACGATCCTGGCCGCGATCAACGCCGCGTGCACGGCCGTGTTCCTCGACCTGATCCACGTGCCCTACTGGCTGCCGCTGGCCCTGTTCTGCGGCATCGTCTCCCAGTTCATCCCGACTGTCGGCACCTATATCGGCGGCGCGCTGCCGGTGCTGTTCGCCTGGGGGTCCAACGGCATCACGTACGCGGTGGGCGTGCTGGTGTACATCGTGGTCTACCAGCAGATCGAGAACCTGATCCTCTCGCCGAAGATCTCCCAGCGCACCATGGACCTGAACCCGGCGGTCGCGTTCCTGGCCGTGTTGGTGTTCGGCGGCGTGTTCGGCGCGCTGGGCGCGTTCCTGGCCCTGCCGATCACCGCCAGCCTGCAGGCCATCTTCAAGGTGTACACCATCCGGTACGAGCTGGTCGACTCCCCGTTGATGGACGATCCGAAGCCGGTGAAGAAGTCGAAGATTGTGGCCGGCGCCGAGGCGTTCAGCGATCACGTCATCAAGCCAATGAGCGACCATATGCCCCGTGCGGCCAGGGGGTCCAGCGCCCGCGTGCCGTCCGACGACAACTTCGAACGGCTGCGTGAGCTGTATCAGATGCCCACGGCCGAGGACCTCGACGGGTCTCAGACCGTGGCCATCCCCAAGCGTGTGCCCCCCGCGACCGGCGGCAAGCCCGTGCTTGCGGGTGCGGAACCGGACAACGAGGATATCCCCGGATCCGACGACGGTCCCGAGGCCGCCACGGCCGTCGTGGCAGCAGATCGCGGCGCGGAAACGGACGGGACGGATGCCGCAGCGCCGAAGCCGAACATCGACAATCCCAGAAGCGGGTGGCGCTGATGGTGCTGCTGAGTGTACTGGACGTCCTACTGGCCATCATCGGCGCCGCCGGACTGCTGTATCAGGGCGTATGCATCCTGGTCTCCCTGTTCAGCAAGCCGGTGCGGTTCCCGGAGGCGCCGATGGACAAGCGGTTCGCGGTGCTGATCTCCGCGCGCAACGAATCGAACGTCATCGGCAACCTCATCGATTCGATCCACGGGCAGACTTATCCGACCGACCTCATCGACATCTGGCTGGTGGCGGACAACTGCACCGACGACACCGCCGACGTGGCCCGTAGCCTCGGCTGCCATGTCATCGAACGGTTCAACCAGGAGCAGATCGGCAAGGGCTACGCGCTGACCTATCTGTTGGACCGCATGCAATCCGCCGGCGAGGCGCAGCGGTATGACGCGTTCTTCGTCTTCGACGCCGACAACCGGCTCGACCCGCACTATATCGCCGAGATGAACAAGGCGTTCCAATCCGGGTTCCGCATCCTGACCAGTTACCGCAACTCTGTGAACCTGTCCGACAACTGGGTGTCCTCCGGCTCGGCACTGTGGTTCATCAGGGAATCCCGATTCCTGAACTCCTCGCGCATGCGCCTGGGCACCAGCTGCCATGTGGGCGGCACCGGGTTCATGTTCTCCCGGGAGATCATGAACCGCAACAAGGGCTGGAAGTTCCACCTGCTGACCGAGGACTTGGAATTCACGATGGACTCGGTGCTGCACGGCGACCGTGTGGGCTACTGCGGCACCGCGATCCTGTACGATGAGCAGCCGGTCACGTTCCGCCAGAGCTGGCGGCAACGTCTGCGCTGGAGCAAGGGGTTCCTGCAGGTGTTCCGCTATTACGGGCCCGCGCTGATCAAACGTGCGGTCAGGGAACGCGACTTCTCCGCCGTGGATTTGACGCTGCTGATCTGCCCGTTTATGGTGCTTGGCGTCATCCGCCTGGTGCTGGGACTGCTGTTCGCCGCATTCGGTTTCGTGACCTGGCCCAGTCAGCTGGCGTCTCTGACCAACTGGTCCTCCGTGATCGTTACCAGCATGCTGTCGCTGATGGCGCTCGCGGCGTTGACGATCATCGTGGAACGCGATCAGATCGGCGCCACGAACAAGGAGCTGTTCGCCTACGTACTGAGCTTCCCGATCTACATGCTGAGCTATGTGCCGATCTCCTTCCAGGCCATCTTCTCCAAGGCCGAATGGAAGCCGATCGTGCATAAAGGCTCCTGATTCCGCCCCGCCGCGACACGCCGCGCGATGCGGCCGTTTCCCCCGATTTGCCGCGGGGGAGGGGTAAGCCATTTGCCGTAATGAGCACCCGGTATGCTGGAGCCTATGACGATAGACACATCCCAGTCATCCGTCGGTTTTGACCCGACGCCGAACGCGCCGGCGGCACCAGCCCCCACGCCCATGGTCCCCGCGAACCCGTCGGCGGCCATGTCAATCCGAGGCCTATTCAAGCGCTTCGGAGATAAGGTGGCCGTCAACGGCCTGTCCCTGGACATCCCGGTCGGTTCGTTCTACGGGCTTGTCGGCCCCAACGGGGCGGGCAAGACGACCACGCTGAACATGGTGACCGGGTTGCTGGTGCCGGACGCCGGCACGGCCATGATCCTGGGCCATGACGTGTGGAGCGACGTGAACCGTGCCAAGCGTTCGATCGGCGTCATGCCGCAGTCGGACCAGATCTTCGACCGGCTGACCGGTCTGCAGCTGCTGGTGTATTCCGGCATGCTGCGGGGCATGGGGCGTGCGGAGACCGTCAAACGCGCCCATGACCTGCTGGGCGCCTTCGACCTGGAGCAGGCCGCCAACAAGATGGTCGTCGATTATTCGGCCGGCATGACCAAGAAGATCTGTCTGGCCGCCGCCATGATTCACAGCCCGCGCGTGCTGGTGCTCGACGAGCCGTTCGAATCGGTCGATCCGGTGTCCAGCGCCAACCTCAAGGACATCCTCATCGAATACGCGCGCACCGGCGGCACGGTGATCATCTCCTCGCATGTCATGGCGCTGGTTGAGAAGATGTGCACGCATGTGGCGGTCATCAACCAGGGCCAGGTGTGCGCGGCGGGCACGGTTGAGGAGGTGGCCGCCGGCGAGGACCTGGAGGACCGGTTCCTGCAGCTGGTCGGCGGGCGTCACGCCGCCGCGCACCTGTCGTGGCTGGATGGCGGCGCGGACGAACCGTCCGCCGTTCCGGCGATCGGTTCGGAGGCATGATGGACACCGTACTGACGATCGTCCGTCTGCGCTGGGCCCTGACGTGGGCGGCGCTGCGCAAATCGGTGTGGCAGACCATCGGGTATGTGATCTCGCTGCTGATGGGCGTCGCCGTGGTCGTCGGCACCGGCCTGCTGGCCTGGTTCCTGGGCGATCCCGCGGGAGTGAACAACGCGGCGGGATTCGCGCAGGGCCTGGAGGTGATTGTGGTGCTGCTGGGCGCGTTCATCACCCTCATGACCGCCTTCGCCCAGCTCATGCTGATCGGCGAGAGCTCCACCATGAGCCCGCGCAAGCTCGAACTCTACGGCATACCGGACCGCACGCTGCAGGCGGGGCTGCTGGCCGCCGGACTGTCCGGCATCCCGGCCATCTGCGCCATCATCGCACTGATGCTCTGGTCCCTGGCCTACCGGTGGATGGGCATTGGCGTGCTCGTCGCGGCGATCATCGCCGCCCCGCTGACCGTCATCACCGTCGTGAGCTTCTCGAAGATGGTCATCAACGCCGCCACCACGCTGGTTCGTTCGAACCGCGGCAAGAACCTGTTCTATATCATCGTCACGCTTGCGTTCGTGGCGATCTGCTATGTGCCGAGCATCACGCTGAATTCTTCGATGGAGGGTATCGAGTTCAGCGTCGAGGCCTTCGCCGCGCCGGCGGCCGTGTTCGCGTGGACGCCGTTCGGCGCCGCGTTCCAGCTGCCGTTCGATGTGCTGCACGGAGCCTGGGGGCCGTTGATCGGCCGACTGGCCGTGTTGGCGCTCAGCTGGGTGCTCTGCTTCATGGCCTCCACCTGGTGCCTGCGGCATGAGCGCCTGGTGTCGGGCAGCCAGAGCGAGGCGGTGTCGGTCAAGGGCATCGGCGCGTTCTCGTGGATGCCTGACGGCGTCTCCGGCGCGGTGTCGGCCCGCCTGTTCACCTATCTCAAGCGCGACCCGCGGCAGGGCCTGATGTTTGCGTTCCCGGTGGTCTTCCTCATCCTGATGGCCTTCCAGTCGCACGGCGTCACGCAGGTTGTCTGGACGGCGCTGCCGATGAGCGCCATGTTCTTCTCCCTCACCGAATCCAACGGTCTGGCCTATGACGGCCGGGGCTTGACCATGCAGGTCATCAGCGGCGTCAGTGGCGTGGCGGATCGCTTGGGGCGTGTACGCATCTACGTGGGCGTGATCCTGACGTACTTGGTGGTGCTGACGATCGCCTGCTTCGTGGTGACCGGCGACTGGCGGACCCCGGACGGCATCCTGATGGGTGTGACGTTCGCCGCGGGCGCGACATGCCTGGCCTTCTGCGGACTCGGCTTGGCCGAGGTGGTCTCCTGCGTGCTCATGTACCCGGTGCCCTCGATGGAGAAACCGTTCGCCACACCGCAGGGCCGTGCGGTGGCGCAGGGGTTCTTCCCGTTGGTCTACCTGCTCGGCATGTTCGTGCTGGCCGTGCCGTCCGGATTGGTGGCGGTCGTGCTGGCGGTGGCCGGCCAATGGGATATGTACTGGGTGCTGATTCCCGTGTTCCTGCTCAATGGCGTGGGCTTCCTGGCATTGGGTTCGTGGCTTGGCGGTAAGCTGATGGATGCTCGGATGCTGTCGATCGTCTCCACGCTCGATTCGTTCGCGTCCCTGCAGAAGTAACCGTCAGTCGCGACAAGGGGGATGGACCGTGGCACGCAGGGCGTCACGTCACCGGCACCGCAGGGCCGTTGCGGCATCACGCCGCATCGTCACCGTCGCCGTATCCGCGGTGGCCACCGCGGCGCTCGGCATCGGGTATGTGGCCGGCGACCTGACCGACGTGGTGCCCGGCGTGCTGACCCTGCAGCCGATGCGGATTCCGACGGTGCCCTCCGCCCGCACCGCGCGTGCGGCGGCCTCGGTGCTCGCGGACGCCGACCGGTCCATCCCGGTCGATGCCGCCGCCGCTGACGCGCTGATCGACACGTTCCTCGGCAGCGAGGGCGTCGGCTCGGACGTCTCGATCGCCATCGCTGGCGCCGACGGCACCGTGGTGGCGGAACGCAACGCCGACATCGTCCGTGAACCTGCCTCGACGATGAAAACGTTAACCGCGCTGGCGGCGGCCACCGTGCTGGACCTGTCGGACACGCTGGATACCGAGACCTACCTGATCCAGCAGGAGGGACAGACGCCCACGCTGGTGCTCAAGGGCAACGGCGACATGCTGCTCGGCACCGGCGCCAGCGACCCGGACCATGTCAACGGGCGTGCCGGATTGGGCACGCTGGCGGCACAGTCCGCGGCGGCGCTGCGGCAGCGCGGCATCGACCGGGTCCGACTCGTCTACGACGACACATTGTTCGGCGAGCAGCGGTATCCCTCCCGCATCGAGGAGAACAACCCCGACAACCTGTATTACGCGCCGGTCTCCGCCCTGGCGGTCGACGGCGGGCGCAACTGGAACGGCGAGCCGCCGGACGATCCCGACCTGTACACCGGGTATGCCGAACTGTCGACGCAGCCCGCGGCCGATGCCGCCGCAGTGTTCGCGACGCGATTGGGCGAGAACGGCATCGCGGTCGATGGCGAAGTGACCTCGGGCGTCGCACCGCAGGGCCAGTCGCCGCTGACGTCGGTCAGCTCGGCCCAGCTGAGCGAGATCATGGCGTTCATGATGCGGCATTCGGACAACACGTTGGCCGAGGAATTCGGCCGGTTGACGGCGTTGGCGGCCGGACGGGAGAACTCGCCGCACGGCGCCACGCAGGCGGTCGCCGTCACATTGCAGGATCTCGGCGTCGATACCGCCCAGCTGACGATGGCCGACTGCTCGGGGCTGGCTCCGGGTTCAAGTCTGAGCGTGCGCACGCTGATCGGCGTGCAGTCCCGGATATTGGCCGGAGGCGCCGGATCGGTGGTGGCAGGGGCGCTGTCGGTGCCCGGACTGATCGGCACGGCCGCCGGCCGGCTCGACGACGAAGCCGTTGCGGGGCTGCTGCGGGTGAAAACCGGCACCTTGGGCACGGTGACCTCGATGACCGGCAACGTGTCACGGTTGAACGGCGGCGTGCTCTGTTTTGCCGTGGTGGTCAACAACCCGGAGAACGCGTGGGAGGCGGCCCACGCCGTCGACGTGTTCATGGCCAATCTGCCGGGGCTGTGAGATGGCGTACAGCAGTCAGATCCGTGCGGCCGTGGGGGCGGTACGCGAATCCCTGGCCGGCGTCGGCGTGGGGGTACAGGATCGACGGTTCACCCGACACGGCGAGCACGATCCGTTGCCGGATGCGCCGCTGGTATTGGTGGCGTGTTCGGGAGGACGCGATTCGATGGCGCTGGCGGCCGTGGCACGGACCGTATGCGCCTCACTGGGCGTGCGCTGCGGTGCGGTCATCATCGATCACGGTCTGCAATCGGGCTCGGGACGGGTGGCGCGGGAGACGGCGGACCGTTGCGAACGGCTGGGGCTGGCCCCGGTGACGCTGCGCGCGGTGCAGGTGCGGGAAGGCGGCACCGGTGTGGAGGCCGCGGCACGTGACGCCCGATACCGGGCGTTGGCGGCTGCGGCACGAGAATACGATGCGTCGGCGGTGCTTTTGGCCCACACCCGTGACGATCAGGCCGAGACGGTGCTGCTGGGGCTGCTGCGCTCCGGCGGCATCGATGCGATAGCCGGCATGCCGCCCATGTTAGACCGCGACGGGGTGCTGTTCGTGCGGCCGTTCTTGGAACTGGGGCGTGCCGACACGACGGCGATCTGCGAGCAGCTGCGCGTGGCGTGGTGGGACGACCCCACCAATGGGGAGGCCGCGGAGGGGCCGCTGGATGCACGGTATCCGCTGCGCTCCCGCATCCGGCACGATCTGATGCCCGCATTGGCCCGCTTCATGGGGGCCGATGTGTCGGCGGTGCTGGCGCGTGGCACCCGAAGCGCGCGGCATGACAAGGAGTATCTGGACGCCGAGGCGGAACGTGCGTTGGCCGACGTGGCACGCTTCGTCGGCACGGCCGATGCCGTCGCCGGTGCCGACGGTACCGACGCTACGGGTGCGGCGGGCGCAGCGGAGCCTGCGGGCGCGGATGCCGTGCGGGCGGGGGAGCGCCGCGAACGGAGTTCGGTACTGCTGTTCGATGCGCGGAAACTCGGTGCATTGCATCCGGCGATTCGGCGGCGCGTCATCGCCCATGGGCTGGCGTCCGTAGGCGTGACGGGCAACCAGCGGCAGGTCGAGGCCATCGAGCGGCTGGCCGTGGATTGGCATGGTCAGGGAGCTGTGAACCTTTCCGGCGGATATTCAGCAAATCGCCAGAAACACGTCATTCGCGTGTGCCAAGATGGGATGCATGAAAATCGCGGATGTTCAGGATCAGATTGACCATGAGCTGATCAGCAAGGCTCAGATCGACAGTAAAATCGCGGAGTTGGCCGCGCAGGTCAGTGAGGATTACCGGGGACGGGACCTCCTGCTGGTGGCGGTGCTCAAGGGGGCGGTGAACACGTTGGTCGCCTTCTCCCAGGCGCTCAGCATCCCCGTGCAGATGGATTTCATGAGCCTGTCCAGCTATGGAGCCGGTACGGTCAGCAGCGGCACGGTAACGGTACGGCAGGATCTGTCGGTTGATGTTCGCGGGCGGCACATTCTGATCGTGGAAGATATCGTTGATTCAGGACGTACGCTGGCATGGCTGGTCGACGAGCTGAAACGCCGTGGTGCCGCCTCCGTGGAGGTCATGGCCCTACTGCAGAAGCCGTCCCGCCGAGAGGTGGATGTGGACGTGAAGTACAGCGGATACGAAATCCCCGACGAGTTCGTGGTCGGTTTCGGCCTGGATTACGCCGAACGGTACCGCAACCTCGATTCGATCGCCGTGCTGAAGCCGGCAGTATACCAAGGAGCGTGATATGAGCTATCCCCAGGGGCCTCAACAGCCGTCGGGCAATGGCGGCAACAATAACGGCAACGGCAACTGGCCGCCCAACCCGTTCAACCGCGATGGGGGCAACCGCGGCGGCAGCGATCCCAAGCCGGTATGGCGTTCGCCCTGGCTGTGGGGCGTGGCCATTGTGGTGCTGGCCATCCTGATGTTCCAGCTGTTCGCCGGCACCGGTCGTCAGACCATCGACACCAAGGACGGCATGCAGTTGCTGAAGGGCGGCGGCGTGACCTATGCGAACATCATCGACAACCGGCAGCTTGTCCAGCTGGACCTGAGCCAGGACTTCACCAAGCAGGACCCGGACACCGGCCGTGAACGCAACTACGGCAAGGAGGTGCAGTTCTACTACACCTTCGCGCAGGGCGGCGACGTCATCGACAGCGTGGAGAAGGCCAACCCCTCCAAGGGCTGGACCTCCAGCATGCAGCAGACCAGCGTCTGGAGCTACCTGATCAGCTCGATCCTGCCGTTCATCATTATCTTCGGCATCTTCTGGTTCGCCATGAGCCGCATGGGCGGCGCGGGCGGCATGTTCGGCATGGGCGGCAAGAAGAACAACGGCAAGCTGCTGGAAGGCCAGACGCCCAAGACCAAGTTCGCCGACGTGGCGGGCGAGGACGCCGCCGTGCAGGAGGTCGAGGAGATCAAGGACTTCCTCAAGGACCCGTCCAAGTACAAGGCGCTCGGCGCCCGCATCCCGCGCGGCGTGCTGCTGTACGGCCCTCCGGGTACCGGTAAGACGTTGCTGGCGCGCGCCATCGCCGGCGAGGCGGGCGTGCCGTTCTACTCGATGGCCGGCTCGGACTTCGTCGAGATGTTCGTGGGTCTCGGCGCCTCCCGTGTGCGCGACCTGTTCGACGAGGCGAAGAAGAACGCCCCCGCCATCATCTTCATCGACGAGATCGACGCCGTCGGACGCCGCCGTGGCTCCGGCATGGGCGGCGGCCATGACGAACGCGAGCAGACCCTGAACCAGCTGCTCGTGGAGATGGACGGCTTCGATAACGATACGAACCTGATCATCATCGCGGCCACCAACCGTCCCGATGTGCTCGACCCCGCGCTGCTGCGCCCCGGCCGTTTCGACCGCCAGGTGGCCGTGGAGGCCCCGGACCTGGAAGGCCGTGAGGCCATCCTCAAGGTACACGCCAAGGGCAAGCCGTTCGTGCCGGATGTGGACCTGCACGCCATCGCCGTGCGTACGCCGGGCTTCACCGGCGCCGACCTGGCCAACGTGCTCAACGAGGCCGCGCTGCTGTGCGCCCGCGCCGGCGCCCAGCTCATCGACAACCGCGCCATCGACGAGGCCATCGACCGCGTGATGAGCGGGCCGAAGCGCAAGTCCAAGGGCATGGCCCTCGACGAGCTGCGCAACACCGCCTACCATGAGGGCGGTCACGCGCTGGTCGCCGCGGCGCTGCGCCACACCGACCCGGTCACCAAGATCACCATCCTGCCGCGAGGCCGCGCGCTCGGCTACACGGCCGTCATGCCGACCGAGGACCGCTACTCGCAGTCGCGCAACCAGCTGCTCGACCAGATGGCGTACGCGATGGGCGGCCGCACCGCCGAGGAGATCGTCTTCCACGACCCGACCACCGGCGCCTCGAACGATATCGAGAAGGCCACGGCCATCGCACGCAAGATGGTCGTCGAATACGGCTTCTCCTCGCAGCTCGGGGCCATCAAGTGGGCCGACGATGACGATCAGACCACGGTGATGGACGGTCTGCAGCCGCGCAAGTACTCCGACCGCACGGCCGAGATCATCGACCAGGAGGTGCTCAAGCTCGTCGAGACCGCGCACACCGAGGCGTGGACGATCCTCAACGAGAACCGTGACATCCTCGACGAGCTGGTCCGTCAGCTGCTGGTCAAGCAGACGTTGAACGAGAAGGAGGTCGCCGCAATCTTCGCGAACATCCGGAAGGCCCCGGAACGCGAGGTGTGGCTCTCCAACGAACACCGTCCGGACTCCGATCTGCCGCCGGTGCCGATTCCCGAATCACTCAAGCGCTCGGTGGGCATGGGCGCCGGCGAGTGATCCGGCTCCGAACGGACAGCGAACCATAGAGGCGAGGGGCATGCCGTCTGACGATGGCACGCCCCTCGTTGCGGAAAGGAAGGGGAACCAACGATGACCGACAATCGTGAACCGGTCCACATCGGCGTCACGGTGCAATTGACCGAGGAACAGACGCAGGCGCTCGCCGCCGGGCGGGCCGTGGACATTGTGGTGCGGCTCGTGCCGGACGGCTCCGAAACCTGCGGCGAGTCCCCTGCAGGCATGGGAGCCGCCGCGATGGAACCCTCCTCGGACAACGGCACATCGTATGCACATCAGGAGAGCGTGCGGGAGTCATCGCCCACGGCGGGGGAGTCGTTGCCTGGCACGGTGTCGCGCCGCGCCGTCGTGTCCCTGGACAGCACCCTGCCGGAGGCGGAGACGCTGTTCCGGTCGGCCATCGTCTCGCTGGACGCCATACCCGGCAACGAGATCGAAGGCATCTCGCCGCTGTACCACGTCTCCAACTTCGACGGACCGGACGCCATGGCCGCCGTCGTGCAGCTGCATACCCGGCTCGATGCGCGCAGCCTGATCGGCGCGCTCGGCACCATCGAGGCGGCGCATGCCGACCAGATCGATCTGGATCTGGTCGACATGGAGGGCGTTTCCAGCAACGAGCCTAACTGCCGGGTGCCTTGGCCGTCCGCGGCCCAGAGGGCGCAGGTGCTGGCGCCGTGGTTCGACATGGATCCGGACGCCCGGCTGGGCGGAGACCCGGTATCGTTCCTGCTGGCCATGGCGCCGGATGCCGGCAGAGTGGGCGTCCTGTCCGACGATTGGATCCTTGGGGGTGAACGATGAAGGTGCGTCGAACCCCATGGTGGTATTACCTGGTGGCGCTGATCATCGGTCTTGCGGGCGGCGTCGGCCTGGGCATGCTCGACGAGCGTATGGCCACGTCATTGCTCGGTGCACCATGGTTCGTGGATGTGGTGCTAATGGCGATGGGCATTGCGGTGCTGGCCCTGGCTCTGCAGGTGCACGCCTATGCCAACACCGACCCTGCCAAGCGTCCGCACGCGTTCATCAACCCGCAGCGGGCCATGATCACGCTGGTGTTGTCCAAGGCGTTGGGGCTGGCCGGCGCCGCGCTCGCCGGCTGGTACGGCGGGCAGGCCCTGATGTGTCTGACGCATCTGGAGGCCTCGTACTATCACGATGCCGCCGTGGAGTGCGCCATCGCGCTGGTGATCTGCATCATTGACATGATCATCGGCATCGTTTCGGAAGGGCTGTGCCAGCTGCCGCCGGATGAGGGCGCGGAGAATCCCAAGCTCAAGCGCGCCGAACGCCGTCGCCGACTCCAGCAGGCCGCCGCCAAAACCGCGAAATGAAATGTGGCGTGCCCTTCCGTAGGGAAGGTACACGCCATACTTCGAAGCGGAGAAAACCGGCTCAGCGTTCCTCGGGCACACGGATCATCGCCTCCTGCGCCATCACGGCCACGAGCGAACCGTCCTGCGTGTAGACCTTTGCAGCGCCCAGGCCGCGGCCGTGACCGGCGGTGGGGGTGTCCTGCACGTACAGGTGCCACTGGTTGATGTCGATATCGCGGTACCACCACATCGAATGGTCGATCGAGGCATAGGAGATGCCCGGCGTCATCAGGCTCAGCCCCGCACGGCGCAGAATCGGCTCCAGCATGATCTGGTCGCAGCCGAGCGCCAGCATCGCCCGGTGCATGATCTGCGGCGCCTCCACCTGACCGGCCGCTCGCATCCACACCATCTGCTTGCCCGAGTCGTTCGCCGCGCTCTTCTTATCCGCACCCAGCATCACCGTGCGGGTCACATGGCGGATATCGAACGGCGACTTCTCCGCGTAATACCGGGCGAACGGCGACTGGTCGGCGAACGGCTGCATCAACTCGCGCGCGCTGGTCAGCGTCTCCGGATCGGGGATGCCGGCCGGCATCGGGTCGGAGAACTCCACGCCATGCTGGCCATGCTCCTGGAAGCTGGCGATGGCGGTGAGGATCGCGCCGTCGGACTGCGTCACGTTGACCCGACGGGCCGAGAACGAACGCCCGTCGCGCAGCGATTCCACATCGAACAGCAAATCCTGATGGATGTCGCCGGCCTTGATGAAATACCCGTGGATGGAATGCGGCAGGCGGGTGGGGGAGACGGTCTTTGAGGCCGCGACCACGGACTGCGCGATGACCTGGCCACCGTAGACGCGACCGGTGGGGAAGTACAGCGCCTCGCCCTGGATGTAGGTGTGGCCGCGGTCCTCGGACGGGTCCCCCAGTCCCAGCACCTTGAGGAGACGTTCCATGGCGGTGGTTTCGTCGGTCATCGATTGCTCCCTCCGATTGCTTACACTGTGAATCAAGTACTGTGATGCAGTCTAGTCGCTGATGGTAACGGCATACGACCACGCATGTCGAGGTTCGTATGGGCTGGAGCCGTGTACCGTCCCTTTCCCGTGTGGGTGCTGCACTCCCCACGTCCGTGTTGTCACCCATCGACGACAACACGCACTCGTGGTGGTGTCCAAGTGTCCGTGTTGTCGCATGTCGGCGACAACACGGCGTGCAGCGGTCGTCCTAGCGTCCGTGTTGTCGCGGGTATATGACGAAACGCCGCTGGACGGGTCCGGACGGACACCGTTCGGCGGCGTTTCGTTCGTATGGGTATCTGGCTTAGCGGGTCAGCTTGCGGTGCAGGCGGTGCGGACGGGCCGCATCCTCACCCAAGCGGGCCACCTTGTTCTCCTGATAGGCCTGGAAGTTGCCCTCGAACCAGTACCAGCGGGCCGGATTCTCGTCATCGCCCTCCCACGCTAGGATATGCGTGGCGATGCGGTCCAGGAACCAACGGTCGTGGCTGATGACCACGGCGCAGCCCGGGAACTCGATCAGCGCGTTCTCCAACGATTCGAGCGTCTCGACGTCCAGATCGTTGGTGGGCTCGTCGAGCAGCAGCAGGTTGCCGCCCTGCTTCAGGGTCAGCGCCAGATTCAGGCGGTTGCGCTCGCCACCGGAGAGCACGCCGGTCAGCTTCTGCTGGTCGGAACCCTTGAAGCCGAAGCTGGCCACGTAGGCGCGGGTCGGCACCTCCACGCCGCCGACCTCAATGAAGTCCAGCCCGTCGGAGACGGCCTCCCACAGGTTCTTCTTCGGGTCGAGACCCGCGCGGTTCTGGTCCACGTAGCTGATCTTGACGGTTTCACCCACGGTCAGCTCGCCAGAGGTGAGCGGTTCCAGGCCGACGATCGTCTTGAACAGCGTGGACTTGCCGACGCCGTTCGGACCGATCACGCCGACGATGCCGTTGCGCGGCAGCGTGAAGCTCAGGTCGTCGATGAGCACGCGGTCGCCGAAGGCCTTGTGGATATGCTTGGCCTCCAGCACCTGCGAGCCCAGACGCGGCCCCGGCGGAATCTGGATCTCGGAGAAGTCGAGCTTCTTAGAGTTGCGTGCTTCTTGCTCCATCTGGTCGTAGCGCTCCAGACGGGCCTTGTTCTTGGCCTGACGGGCCTTCGGCGAGGAGCGCACCCATTCGAGCTCGGACTTCAGACGCTTGGCCAGCTTGGCGTCCTTGGCGCCCTGGATCTCCATACGCTTGGCCTTGGTCTCCAGATAGGTGGTGTAGTTGCCCTTGTACGGGTACAGATGGCCGCGGTCCACCTCGCAGATCCACTCCGCCACATTGTCCATGAAATAGCGGTCGTGGGTCACGGCGATGACGGCGCCCTGATACTGGTGCAGGAACTGCTCCAGCCACAGAATCGACTCGGCGTCCAGGTGGTTGGTGGGCTCGTCGAGCAGCAGCAGGTCCGGCGCCTCAAGCAGCAGCTTGCACAGCGCCACGCGGCGGCGCTCGCCGCCGGAGCACACGGAGACCGGGGTATCCGGATCCGGGCACTGCAGCGCGTCCATCGCCTGTTCGAGCTGCGAGTCCAGATCCCAGCCGTTCGCGGCGTCGATCTCGGTCTGCAGCGCGCCCATCTCCTCCATCAGCGCATCGAAGTCGGCATCCGGGTTCGCCATCTCCTCGCCGATCTGGTTGAAGCGGGCGACCTTCTCGGCGATCTCGCCGAACGCCATCTTGATGTTCTCGCCGACGGTCTTGGTGTCGTCCAGCGGCGGCTCCTGCTGCAGGATGCCGACCGTGAAGCCCGGGGTCAGATACGCCTCGCCGTTCGAGACGGTCTCGATGCCGGCCATGATCTTGAGCAGCGTAGACTTGCCCATGCCGTTCGGGCCCACCACGCCGATCTTGGCGCCGGGCAGGAAGCTCAGCGTCACATCGTCAAGAATCGCGCGGTCGCCGTAGGACTTGCGTGCCTTGATCATCTGATAAATGAATTCAGCCAAAGTGATCCCATCCTCTAGGAATTCGATTGGTCACATACGTTCACCATTATTCCCCAAGCGGTCTACAGACCGTACGGAACGGGCGTCGGCTCAGATGATGATGCCGTTGCAGTGATCCACCTCGTGCTGGATGATCTGCGCGGTCCAGCCGGTGAACGTGGCATGGCGTTCGCGCATACGGCGATCCTGATAGTCCACCTCGATGCGCCGGTACCGCAGCGTGCGGCGTTCCCCTTTGAGCGACAGGCACCCCTCGGTGGTGTCGAACGCGCCGTCCGCGGCGGTGATGTGCGGGTTGAACATCGTGGTGACCCGGCCGCCCAGCTCCTCATCCACGAACACGATGATCGCCTTGGTCGCGCCGATCATATTCGCTGCCATGCCGACGCAACGCGAGCGGTTCGCCTCCAACGTGTCGCGCAGATCGTCCGCGATCGGCAGGTCCTCGGCACTCGCCGGCTCGGCAGGGCGGCGCAGGAACGAAACGGAGGTCATGATTGGTCGTTGCATGGTGGTCCTTTCCGAAACCGATATGAAATGAGCTCTGGACGGCGTCGACGGGTTCAAACGTTGTTGATGACGTTACCGCGAGTATGCGGCACATCATGCCGGTCACGGTTTGCCGTGCGCTTCGTAACCGGAGTCAGACGCACAACGGCAACAGCAGATGCTCATGCAGCGCCGGGCGCACCACATTGTCGAAATCGCCGGTTTCCGGGCATTGCACGGCCACGACCAATCCCTGATCCGGCAGAATGGTCGTGATCTGCCCGTACGCCCCATCGGCGCGGTAAGCGCCTGGATACGGGGACATCCAGAACTGGAATCCATACCCGCAGGTCCAGATATTGGTGACCGGGATATCAATCTGCTTGGACGACGCCATCCTCACCCATTCCTCGCCGACGATGCGCCGGCCATGCCATACACCGCCATTGAGATACACCTGACCGAGCTTGAGCATATCCGTCAGCGTCATATGGATGCCGCCGCCGGCGATATGGTGGCCTTGCGGATCGGCCTCCCACATGGGGAATCCCTGATCCAGCTTGGAGAACACCGTGCGGAACAGGTACTCGCCCAGCCGTTCGCCGGTGGCCTGTTCCAACATGCGTCCAGCCAGATCCGAATCGGCGGAGGAATAGCAGAATTCCGAGCCGGGTTCCCTCTCCACGCGGCGGGTGAGCATATACGCCATGTAATCCGGTGCGCCGGTGCCTGCCCGGCGATTCTCGTTCATCAGGTACGGATGGTTGAAACCGCTGGACATCGTCAGCAGATGACGCAGCGTGATCCGCCCGAGCTCCGGCTGTGCATTGTCCGGCACATACTCAGGGAAGGCGTCGACCAGTCGGTCGTCCAGGGACAGCAGCCCTTCCTCCACGGCCACGCCGATGCCGGTGACGGCATAGCTCTTGGTATGCGAATAGATGTTGCGTGCCAGATTCGGCGTGAACCGGTACTCCTCGATGACGCGGTCGCCGTCCGCGATCGTCACTCCCTCGATCGGCAGGTGTTCCTGTTCCGCATATCGGATGAACTCATGAAACACGTTGATCTGGCTCATTGCCGCTCCTTCGATGAGGCTTCATCGCTGTACCCGGTAATCGCGCGAGGCGCATGCCGTGGCGCGATAATCATTGTATGCGCCGGTACTGTCAGCTCAGACGAATCAAGGCGATGCCGGCGACGGCGACGGCCACGCCGACGATCTGCAGCACATTGACGTGCCGCCGCGTGGCCTCAAACAGGCCGAAGCGGTCGACCAGCAGCCCGCCGGTCACCTGGCCGATCAACACCACCAGCACCGTCAGACCGGTGCCGAGCTGCGGTGACAGCCAGGAGGTCATCAGCACCACAACAGCGCCGAGCAGACCCCCGATCCACATCCATGGTGGATTATGCCCGCGGATGGCCGTGCCGAGGTCGATGCCGTGGTCACGGAACACGACCAAGGCGCACAGCAGCACAAATCCCAGAATGAACGAGACGACCGAGGCCTTGATCGGCGATCCGAGTGCCGTGCCCAGTCGTCCCAGCATGGCGGTTTGCACCGCCAACGACATGCCGCAGAGTACGCCCAATCCACGCCATAGCCAGATGCTCGGCGAGCGGGTCCCGTTCGTGGCACGGCTGTTCGTAGGGGGTTGCAACGTGTCCGCGGACCTCATTGCGGGGGTGCGCGCCGCTCCGCGCCGTCCGCTGAACAGGCTCGGACCGCCGAACAGCGCCTTGGTATCGGCGGCGGCGATCGCCATCAGTACGCCGAGGACTGCCAGCACCAGTCCGGCGGCTCGCGCTACGTTCATCGGATGGCGCGGGCTGTCCAGCCAGCCGAACTGGTCGATGAGCAGGCCCATCGTGATCTGCCCCAGCACCGGCATCAGCACGGTCTGCAGACTGCCGAGCTTGGGCAGCAGCAGGATGTTCCCGGTCATGAAGATCACGCCGAACAGTCCGGCGAACCACATCCACCATGGTCCTCGCAGCGCCGACTCCGGCACCAGCGGATACGGCCCGAGCACTAGCGCCGCAATGGTGGTGGCGGTCAGCCCCACTGTGAATGAGACCAGCGAGGCCCTGAACGGCGTGCCCACCGCTGTGCGCAGGCGCGCATTGATGGCGGTTTGCGCCGGCGTGATCACCCCGGTCAGCACGCCCAACACCAGTAATGTCACGATTCCTCCATTCCGTGCCCATTCTATCCTCACGTTCTCCGCTTCCGCGCTCGCCGCAATCCCTCGAGCCGGCGACGGTCACATTGGCCTGCGCGGTTCGCGCGCCCGGCTTTGTCGAGACGTCTGCTTTTGATGAATCGCTGGCCGGGCATCGACACCGGTGCAAGGCTGAAGCCCGGGTATGTGGGGCGGAGACTCGGAACGGAGTCCGGAAGGGAATGGAAAGGGGATTGGTGTGAATCATCTGCCGCAGCGGTTCGCGTTCTTCGCGTTGGGCGTGGTCATCAACTCGTTCGGGGTGGCCATGATCACCAAAGGTGCGCTGGGCACGTCGGCCATCTCCAGCGTGCCGTATGTGGCCAGTCTGCAGTGGCCGTTCCTGAGCTTCGGCGTGACCACATTCATCTGGAATATCCTGTTCATTCTGATTCAGCTCGCCCTGCTGCGTCGTGAATTCAAACCGTCGCAGTTCCTGCAGGTATTGGTGAATCTGCTGTTCAGCGCCATGATCGACGTGAGCATGGCGATTCTGGGCTTCCTGAACCCATCCGCGATGTGGGAGCAGTGCGCGTGCGTGGCGCTCGGCTGTGTGGTGCTGGCGTTCGGCATCGTCATCGAGCTGGCGCCGAATGTGGTGGTGGTGCCGGGCGAGGGCGTGGTGCGTGCCATCGCGCAGGTGACGAAGATCCGCGTGGGAACCGTCAAAGCGGCGTTCGATATCACGTTGATCGTCATCGCCGGGGTCATGTCCCTGATCTGCTTCCACGAACTGCGCGGCGTGGGCGTTGGCACGGTGATTTCCGCCTTGCTGGTCGGGCCGATCATCAATGTGATCAACCGTGTGTTCACGTTCCAGCAGCGTATCCGCGCGCTGGCCCTGTCCCGCGACGGGCGTTGACGCCTGGCTGCCTGGTTGTCACAGGGCCGGGAATGGTGACGCGGAACCGATCGAGCGAATTGTCGATGCGCACCGGTTCGCGCGCCTCGCTGCGCAGCGCGGCGCCGATCTGTAGGTATCCGGTGCCGTTGTCCCGCAGCACGGTGCCGCCGTCCGGATAGGGGGTGGACTGCAGCAGCGAGAACAGGAACGCGTTGCGCGTGGAGGTGGAGGCCTCATGGGTGAGCCGTTGCTTGGAGACCGCGCCGAACAGGCCGCCCGGGTTCGAGACCTCGATCCGGTCGGTGAACACGTCCACATGCACGGGCGTGCCGAGCGCGTCCGGGGAGTAGTCGCGGTGGGTCAACGCGTTGGCGATGGCCTCGCGCAGCACCAGCTGCGGGTACATCGGAGGCTGCGACGGCTGTGCGCCGGAATTGGCGTCGCTGGTGCCGGACGTCCACGTCATCAGCGAGGTGACCGCGTCGTCGATCATGACCGGGATCGGGCCGGTGATGGTTTCGGAGGCGACAAGCTGTGCGCTGCCGGTGAACACGTCGGCGCGTGAGGTGCCAGGGTAGACGGCGATGGTGACGTTGAGCCGGGGGAAGAACTTCTGCGGATACCGGCCGACGGCGAGCAGCCCCGCGAGCGTGGGGTGCGGTGCGGATGCGATTCGTGTCGTCTCGTCCGTGCCGGTGTTCGTGCCGATGGCCGTACCGGTGTTCGCACCGTCTTCCGTATCCGCGGTTTCCGCCGGGGCATGATCCGCCGCATGTTTCACGGCATGTTCCACGGTGTCATCTACGGTGTCGTTCGCGGGGCGGTCGGCTGGCACGCGCCTCAGGATGCGCAGATCCAGCATCATATCCGTGTCGGAGCGTTCCGCGAAGACATGAGGGTGGCGTTCGCGCTCGCGTTCGAGCAGCGCGTGAACGAGTTTGGGATTCAGATCGTCGAGCGTGGCTTCCGGCACGACCGCGATGTCGTGCTCGGGCTGGCGCTGCTCCTCAAGCAGACGGTCGACCTCGTAGGCGGTCATCTTGCGGTCGCCGTCGCCGGTGCGGATGTAGGAGCCGCCGTGCGGGCCAATCGAGGAGATGAAGCAGGGCTTCTCGCGCGGCAGCATCTCGTCGATGACGGCGAACACCAGATTCGCTCCCTCGAACGGGCAGGTCACGATCACCGGGCGGACCACCGGCGTGAGTTTCTCGCAGGCCTGGCTCAGCGCCTCCTGCATCGCGCGTGCGTCGAAGTCCTCGACCGGCGTGAACCCGGCTTTCTCGCTCAGTCCCAGGATGATGTACCCGCCGTTGCCGTTGGAGAACGCGGACAGCGTTTCGGTGATGGTGGAGCTGATCTTGCGCTTGCATTCCTTGACCTCGCACTGTTGCGTATCGTTGCCGATGACGCGCATCAGTGCGATGAGCTCGGTCATCTTGGCCGTGTAGTCGTCGTTGTCCATCGCGCCTCCAAGGGTGTGCCGCTGTCGCTCGGTGACGGTCGTACTCCGGTCGTACTCCATCTGACTCCATCTGTACTCCGTCCGCCGCAGGCTCCTGTCACCCATCCTATGCCGACGGCGACGCGTGCACGGCGACGTCGGCCAGGCATGTCGCCACACCACCGCGGATAACGGGGCCGACGCGGGACGGGCGGGACGCAACAGGGGCAGGTTTCGCGTCGCCCGTGAATCGGATACGATAAGGCCCGCGACGGGAACGTCCCCGCCGCGGGCCCTACCACCAGGTATGATCACGCGGAATGCGATTACAGCACCGCGTCCATCGCCTGCTTGAGATCGGCGATGATGTCGTCGGCGTTCTCGATGCCGCAGCTCAGACGCACCAGGTCGATGCCGACCCCGGCCTCCTCCAGCTGCTCCTCGGTGAGCTGGCGGTGCGTGGTGCCGGCCGGATACAGCGCGCAGCTGCGGGCGTCAGCCACATGCGTGGCGATCGAGATCATCTTGAAGTGGTCGAGCAGCGCGGAGACCTTGTCGCGGCCGCCGGGCACGCCGAAGGAGATCACGCCGCAGGTGCCGTTCGGCATGTACTTTTGGGCGGTCTCGTAGTACTTGTCGCCGGGCAGGCCGGGGAACTGTACCCAGCTGACGCGCGGATCGGCGTCGAGGAACTCGGCCACCTTCTGCGCGTTCTCGCAGTGGCGCTGCATGCGCACGGCCAGAGACTCCAGATGCATGCCCATGATCCACGAATTCATCGGCGCCGGGGTGGAGCCGAAGTCGCGCATCAGCTGCGCGGTCGCCTTGGTGATGAACGCGCCCTTGCCGAAATCCTTCGCGTAGGTCACGCCATGGTAGGAGTCATCCGGCGTGGTCAGGCCCGGGAACTTGTCCGCATGAGCCATCCAGTCGAAGTTGCCGGAGTCCACGATCGCACCGCCCACGCAGGAGCCGTGGCCGTCCATGTACTTGGTGGTCGCATGGGTCACGATGTCCACGCCGTACTCGAACGGACGGCAGTTGATCGGGGTGGGGAACGTGTTGTCCACGATGATCGGCACGCCGTGGTCATGCGCGGCGGAGACGAACTTGTCGAAGTCGAGCACGATCAGCGCCGGATTCGAGATCGATTCGGCGAACACGGCCTTGGTGTTCGGTTGGAACGCGGCGTCCAGCTCCTCCGGCGTGCAGTCGGGGCTCACGAACGTGCACTCGATGCCCATCTTGCGCATCGTCACGTTGATCAGATTGAACGTGCCGCCGTAGATCGCTGACGAGGCGACGATGTGGTCGCCCGCATTGCAGATGTTGAACAGCGCGAAGAAGTTCGCCGCCTGGCCGGACGAGGTCAGCATCGCGGCCGCGCCGCCCTCCATCTCGCAGATCTTCGCCGCCACCATGTCATTCGTCGGGTTCTGCAGGCGGGTGT
>NZ_DGVO01000024.1:52712-53114 GCF_002394995.1 Bifidobacterium sp. UBA4282 | reverse complement strand
CTGCAGGCGGGTGTAGAAGTATCCGGACTCCGACAGGTCGAACAGTCGGCTCATCTGCTCGCTGGACGTGTACTTGAACGTCGTGGCCTGGATGATCGGCGGGGTACGGGACTCGCCGTTGCCCGGCTGATAGCCGCCCTGTACGCATGTGGTATCGATCGCGCTCATTGATGCTCCTTCTATTGTTGCCGCGATGCCTGCCGCCGCGTCGTCCCGACGGCGCGCGGCCGCATCGCCGGCCATGGTCCTGGCTACGCATACTCTAACACCGCGGGTCGGCGCGGAGGCTCGCGTGCCCGGTGGTTGGGCATCCATGTCATCTATGACGCGTTATCATCATCCGGTGAGCAAGACGAATGAGGGTATGCGTAACGGTATTGGAACGGGTGCTGCGGCGGGGGG
>NZ_DGVO01000024.1:0-52659 GCF_002394995.1 Bifidobacterium sp. UBA4282 | reverse complement strand
GCGGGCGGCGCGGGCCGGGGTGATCGGCCGTCGTCGGGCGGCCGCCGGGTGGTGCAGACCCCGCAGGGCGTGACGGCGATGGTGGTCGCCGAGGTGGTGTACGGGTTCTTCCCGCTGTACTGGGCGGCGCTCGCGAATATCTCGTCGATGAACGTGATGCTGTACCGCATCGTGACCGCCGCGGTGGTGATGGTGCTGTTCATGTTGGCCACGCGGCGCTGGCCGCGGTTCGTGGCGTCGGTGAAGGCGCTGTGGGCGCGCCCGAAAGTGTTCGCCGACGCGGTGGCCGCCGCCGTGCTCGTGACGATCGACTGGGTGGTTTATATCTACCTGGTGTCGATCGGGCACACCTCCGAGGCCAGTGCGGCGAACTTCCTGATGCCGCTGATCAACATGCTGCTGGCATTGGTGTTTCTGCGGGAGCGGACGACGGGGCTGGGCATCGTCTCCATGCTGGTGGCGCTGGCCGGCGGCGTGCTGTATGTGATGGACACGGGCGCATTCCCCGGGCTGGCGATGCTGATGACGTTCAGCTACAGCGGCTACTGCCTGATCAAACGCTTCGTGCCGCTGGATCCGTTCGAGTCGCTGACGTTCGAGACCGGCGTGCTGACGCCGTTCGCGTTCGTGGCGCTCGCCGTGCAGCCGCGGTTCGGCGTGCCGGCGGGGGAGCCGTGGTGGGGCTGGCTGCTGCTGGCCGGATGCGGCATTCTGACGGTGATTCCGTTGGTGCTGACCTCGTACGCGGTCAAGCACGCCACGTTCATCACGGTGAGTTTCAGCCAGTACATCACGCCGACGATCCAGTTGGTGCTGGGCATTGTGGTGTTGGGCGAGCAGGTGCCGGCCAGCCGGTTCATCTCGTTCACGGTGATCTGGCTGGCGCTGGTGATCTACTCCTTCGACGTGCTGCGCCAGCATCGCCGCCGCTTGACGTTGGGATGATCCGCGACGGCATGCCGCTGGATCGCGTGATATTGAGGGAAGGAATATGGCATGGACGGAAATAGTCGAACCATACGCGACATACCGTCGACCGGGCTGTGGGCCGCCCTGATATTTCTGGTCGCGTTGAACCTGCGCCCGGCGATCGCGGCGGTGGGGCCGCTGCTGATACGAATCGGCGCGGATCTCAACTGGGGTGAGGGCGTGCAAGGCATCCTGACGGCGATGCCGCTGTGGGCGTTCGCCGCGATCAGCCCGCTGGTGGGGCTCGTCACCGCACGGATCGGCACGGATACGACGGTCGCCGTGGCGTTGGGACTGTTGGCCGTGGGCGATATCGTGCGCTCGGTCGGCGGACAGACCTGCGTATGGCTGGGCACGGTCGGCGTCGGTGCGGCCATCGCAATCGGCAACGTGCTGGTGCCGGTCATCGCCAAACGCGATTTCCGCGAGCGTGTGTCGGCGGCCACCGGCGTGTACTCCGGCTGCATCACCGCGGGGTCGGCGATTGCCGGAGCGACGGCGGTGCCGTTGGCCGACCTGCTGGGCGGCTGGCGGCCGTCGCTGGCGTTCTGGGCGGTGCCGCCGCTGGTGGTGCTGGCGTTGTGGCTGGTGCGTCTGAGGCATACGTCGCATCGGGCGACCGTCGGGATACGTCGCGACGAGACCGGGGAGCCTCGGGCGGACGCTGCGACCGTGCGCGCGGCGATGCCGTCCGCGTCGGGTGCCAAGAGTGTTGCGGATACAGGGGATTCATCGGAATGTACGGATGCGCGCGTCCCTCGGAGCGGAACGGGCGACGATGCGCGGCCGGCCGGCGGTGCTGCATCGAAGCCGGCCCTGCTATGGCGTCGGCCGATGACGTGGTGGGTGACCTTATATATGGGGTTGCAGTCGGCGGCGTTCTACACGATGTCCAACTGGCTGCCAAGCGTATCCGCGGGAGCGGGGTTCGACGAGGGAACGGCGGGCATGCATCTGTTCCTGTTCCAGTCGATCGTCATCCTCTCCGGGCTGCTGGTGCCGATGCTGATGCAGGTCGGCGGCAATCAGGTGTGCGCCGCGCTGGTCTCCAGCCTGCCCATGGTTGTGGCGTATGTCGGCATGCTGACGTTGCCGCAGGCCATGATGGTGTGGAGCATTGTCGGTGGCTGCGGGCAAGGTTCCACACTGGTGGTGGCGTTGTCGTTGATCGCGTTGCGTGGCACCACCGCGCAGGAGACCGTCCGATTGTCCGGCATCGCCCAGTCATTGGGATATCTGCTGGCGTCGATCGGTCCCGCCGCGTTCGGCATGCTGGCCGAACTCTCCGGGGCATGGACGGCGCCGTTGCTGCTGGCGCTGGCGTTGGCCGCGGCGCAATGCGTGGTTGCCGTATTGGTCGGCCGTGCGCGTTCGTGATGCGGTTGCGAGGCCGGAGAGATGCGGTGCGCCGTCACCGTGCCTGCGTCTGTTTTCGGACCGGTCGCCGGTCCGGGTTGGACGGCAGGGCGATATGGGGTACGCTGGCGGGCATCCACATCGTAACCGATCGGCGGATGTGACGAAGGAGCGGATTGCAATGGCGACGTTCGACAGCGTGGAGGAACCGGACGAGGCGACGAAGGCCGCGATTCACGAGATTTTGCGGGCGTACAATCGCGAGCATTTCGAGATCCTGGACGAGCGTGAGTTCTCGATCACGGCGAAGGACGACGATGGTGCCGTCATCGGCGGCGTCTATGGTACGATGTTCGGCCAATGGCTGGAGATCGAGGTGTTGGCGGTGGCGCCGGGGCATCGTGGACAGGGGTTGGGTAGCGACCTGCTGTCTCGCATCGAACAGGCCGGGCGCGAGCACGGCTGCCGGTATGCGCTGCTCAACACCTTCGATTTTCAGGGGCGGGACTTCTACCCGAAGTACGGCTACCGCCAAATCGGCGAAATTCAGGGCTACCCGTTGACCGGCAGCCAGCACTGGTTCGTCAAGGACCTCCGCTGATTTTCGCCTGCCCGGATCTCGTTCCCGTCCCGGTCCGTGGCACCCTCGGACTCTGACGCATCGTGATCTGATGCTTTCCCAAAACGTTGTTATTCCGCGGTTCTGTGGGATGTGTCAGGGTCACGATGCGTCAGAGTCCGAACGAAGCCGGGTGTGTCAGGCGGCGGTGGCGGCCAGATAGCCTTCCTCCACGGCGCGGTTGATGTCCGCAGCCTTGCCATTGCAGTCGCCGACCAGCGTGACCTTGATGCCGTGCTCTTCGAGCGCGGCGGTGTCGAAGGTCACGGGTGCGGTGCCGGAGGCGATGACCACGCAGTCGCAGGGGATGCTAATCGCCTGGGTCTCCGGTTCCGGGGCATCGGCTGCTGGTACCGGGGCTGGGGCACCGGGTCGTCCCGTCGGAGCGGGCGGGTTCAGCGTTTCGGTGGCCTCCACGGCGTCGGCGGTGATCCGGTCGACCTTGGTGTTGGTCTTGACCACCACGTTGTGCGCGGCGAAGTCCTCCATGATGAACGGTTTGACAGTGCTCGACTCTTCGGCGGCGATTTGTCCCATCATTTCGACGACGGTCACCTCGCAATCGCTCTGGGCGATGTACTCGGCGGTCTCTGCTCCGACCAGGCCGCCGCCGATGACCACAACACGGCCGTGCGGCTGCTGTTCGCCGGCTAACACCTTCCAAGAATCCATCACGTGCGGCATGTCCACACCCTCGATCGGCGGCGTGGCACAGCGTCCGCCGACCGCCACAATAACCTTGTCGGCACCGTCGGCGATGAGTCGTTCCGGCGTGGCTTCGGTATTGAGCAGCACGGTGACGCCCGCCGCGGCCACGGCACGCTCGTACCAACGCGTCGCGCGGTTCATCTCAGACTTGCGTGGCGGTACGGCGGCGATGCCGAGCTGACCACCGAGGCGATCCGCCTGCTCGTACAGCGTCACGTCGTGACCACGCAATGCAGCGACGCGCGCCGCCTCCATACCCGCGGGGCCACCGCCGACGACCGCAATCTTCCGCGGCGTTTCGGCAGGGGTGATGACACGCTTATACTCATAGCCGTTCTCGGCATTGAGTACGCAGGAGATGAACCGACGGCTGGCGATGGCGTCGGTACAGCCGTGGTTGCACATGATGCACGGGCGAATCAGGTCGGCTTGGCCGGCGGCCACCTTGTTCGCGTAATCTGGGTCGCACAGGATCGGACGACCGAAACCCATGAAATCGCAGGCGTTTTCCTCGATGAGTCGTGCGCCGTCCTCTGGAGTCATGATGCGGCCGACCATGGAGACCGGTACGTGGACCGCTTCCTTAATGCGGCGGGAATATGGCTCCATGAAGCATTCCGGGCGAGTGCCCATCGCGGGGATCGTGTCGTTGAGATTACCGGTGTGGTTGGCCTGCGCCACGTGGAATGTGTCAACGCCGTCTTCCTCGAGTAGTTGGGCGAGCGTCACCGCTTCGTCTATGAACAGGCCTCCGCGGCCGAGCTGGGGATTTTCGGTGATGATCGGCAGCTTGTAGTCGATGCAGATGTCCGGCGAACCTTCGCGGATGGCGCGTACGACGGCGCGGGCGAAACGCGTGCGGTTCTCGAAGCTGCCGCCGTATTCGTCGGTGCGCTGGTTAATCAGCGGCGAGCACAGCGAGCCGACCAGACGGTCGCCGTGCACCTCGATGGCGTCCGCGCCGGCCTGCGTGGCGCGGCGGGCCAGTGCGGTGATGTGGCCGAGGATCTCCTGAAGGCGTTCGCCGGTGACTTCATTGATGTAATGCTGCATGTCATGGTGCAGTTTGGCCCGGGCGCCGGCCATGTCGCCTTTGGCGAAGAGTTCGGCCACGGCCACCGTGTCGTACTCCGGGTGGAACACCTGCAGGCCGAGCTTGCAATCGAATTCGTGCAGCGCGTCGGCCAGGGCCTTGAACGAGGGGATCTGATCGTCGTTGACGAGCTTGGGCGTGGGGGAGATAGTGTGCACGGGGGTCACGTCGCCGAGCACGATGTAGGAGGCACCGCCTTCGGCCACGCGCTTGTAGAAGTTGATGCTCTGCTCGGTGATGGAACCGTCGCGTGCCTCGTAACCGGTGGTCATCGGCGGGAACATGATGCGGTTCTTCAGGGTCATATGGTTGATCTCGAGCGGTTCGAGCAGGGTTTGCAGTGCCATGTGGTGCTCCTTTGCGTGTCGATGGACGATGGGTGCGCCGTGGTGACGGCCGGCCTCAACGCTGTGGGTGCCGTGAGGCGAGGATCTCAACTTCGAGATGTCAATACTTCACTGTTGATACGCACATTATCACCACAAATTTGCGCAACATGTAATTGATGCATGGCGTGTGGCGCATCAACGGGACGGCGGGGCAAGTGTACAAAACGCGAACGCGCGAAGAACACTTGACGACTATGCGGGGAAATCGAACGGAACGTCCGCATGGTGCCTGTCGGTGCGCTCTTAGAGTGGGGACGCCATTCCTTCTTGGGAGCGGCTGCCTATGAGAAAGAGAAAACATGCGTCACATTCTTCCCCAATCATCGCGGTGCGCTCGCCGTCTGGCGGCGCTCGCCTTGGGCGTCTCGCTGGCTGCGGTGCCATGCGTGACCACCGTCAGCGCCTATGCTGATGAATCTGTGCAGAATGCGTACAGTGTCACGCCGCTTGCAGCGACGGGCGCAGCCATCGCCGGCGGCATGCCGGTGGTCATCACCGAGCTTGCCGTCAACACCGGTAACACTGTCGGCGGCGTCGACACCATGGTGGACGCCGGCGAATACATCGAGTTGACGAACATGGGTGCGGAGCCTGTGAACATCAGCGACCTGAGCCTGACCTATAACGGGGTCGACTGGACCCCCGAGGCTTTCGAATCCGCGGCCGCCGACGCCTCCTTGGATGTGGCCATCCAACCTGGGGCGTCCATCGTGCTGTGGGACAATTTTGCGCAATTCGAATCCGATCTGGAAGGGCAGGATCTCGCTGCCTGTTTCAATGCCTTCTGGCAGGATGCGTCCGGCGTCGACCCGCAGCTGCAGTACGGCGTCAACCTGTTCACCGTCTCCAAAGGCGAGGGCATGGCGAACGGGAGCGCCCGTACCCTTGTGCTGACCCGGAAGTCCACCGGCGCCACCAACACCGTTGGCTATGACGGCGGAGGCGCGGCGGACACCACGCTGAACCTTTCCTATGACGCCAATGGCGTCGGTACGCTCAGCACTGACAACTCCGCCACGCCTGGTTCGCTTGTCGAAGGACAGAAGCCGGAATCTTGGCCTGTCCAGTCCGATCGCGAGACCATCATCACCGATGTCAGCGAACTGCCGGAGGTCGTCTATGACACCGACGCCATCACGCTGAAGGCGCAGATCACCGTATCCGATGGTAACGAGCACATCGCCTCGGTGGCGTTGCAGTGGAAGACCGACACCGATACCGACTATGTCGACTCGAACCTCGCCGGCACCGTCGAGAACGACGTGTGGTCGTTCGCCATCCCCTCCGGCACGTTCGCGGGCAAGGGCACGATGGCGTACCGTTTCGTCGTCACCGATGACGAGGGGCTCGTCACCACGCAGGAAGGTGCGCAGATCGCGCTCTCCGTGAACCAGAGCGGGTATGAGCAGGCGCTGGTCCCGCTGGTCATCACCGAGATGGATCCGAACTCCGCCAATGTCGGCGGGGCCGACGGATACGAGTTCATCGAAGTCACGAACGTCTCTGATCAAACTGTTGACTTCTCTGACGCCTACACTATCTACTACAGCTATCCGGAACAGGGCGATGCCGGAGACGTGGAGTGGGGCGCCGATCAGGCCGACATCAAGATCGCCGCCGGCGATTCTGCGGTGTTTTGGATCAAGAACGGTTCGAACGACGACCTGACCGACACCGATTTCAACAATGAGTTCGACCTGACCGGCGAGCATGCGCTCACGATGGGTAAGGACCTGTTCACCATCCATTCGGCGGGCATGTCCAACAGCTCGGCACGTCTGATGAAAATCAGCACCAAGACCAAAACCTTGGTTTCGTCGGCGGCATACACCGCGGACTCCAGTGGGTCGAACACCCTGCGTTACGTCTATGCCGGCGGCACGAATGAGAGTACGCTTGCCAGCATCGATCAGCCCGCCACCCCGGGCAGTGTGGCTCCATCCGACATCCGCGCCACTGCATACACGTTCCCCCAGAACGTCACCGCTCCCGATATCGCCGATTCCACGCCGTCCACCTTCGGCGCCGACGAGGATGTGACCTTCACGTTTGACGTGCGTTGCACCGGCACCGACGTCAAACGCGTGACGCTGTACACCAGGACTTCGGGAGGATCCGGGTACACCTCCCACAACCTGGTGAAGGCTGCGGGCAGCGATACCTATAGCTATGTGATGAACAAGATCGACCTGATCCGCAAGGCCTCGATCGAGTATTACGTGGAGGCTTCCAATGGCATCGGTGCCCCGGTGCAAAGCGAGCCGAAGACCATCGTCGGTACGGATTACGATGATTCCGAAGTCCGCCTGAACATGGTCGACGGCCAGTTCCTGCGCGGCGAGCAGGCGGTCCGTGCCACCGGCGCCGATAAGGATGCCCGCCCGTCCATTTCGATTGACAGCGAGCCCGTGGGTGTCGAGAGCATGACCACTTCGCTGGAATCCGAGCCGTATATTGCCGCCGAAATCACCCAGACGGACATCTTCTTCTACAATTCGTTCACCAGGAAGCTCGACATTCAGGGTACACCGAGCGAGTCCGATTGGCAGGAGAACGTGATCGGCTCCTTCGACGACGGCACCTACGGCGACACAGCCACCGTGTCGTTCCCGGTCCCGTTGGACATGGTCGAGGACAACACCATCAAGATGTACATGAACGCCGGCACCAAGTCCAGCGCCACCGACATTCTGTCCGACGGCACCGTGAACTCCGAGAACGCCGACAACTACCAGGCGTCCAACATTCGCCTGGTGCTCCCCGACGGTACGACGCTGCATGCGAGCAAGGCGACCGCCGGCGTGAGCCCGGGCACCGCCGGTAAGGTGACGGAGGAAGACGTGACCGAGGAAGTCGCGAATCCCGCCAATTCGATCAAGATCGGCGATTCCTCGGGCCAGTATGAGTACATCCTGCTCGAGTTCGAGATTCCCGAAACCTCCGTGGCCGCCAACCAGTATCTGTGGGACACCACCACGGTGGCCGACGGCGAGCATACGGTATCCGCGGAGTTCGGCGCGAACCGCGCCGAGGCCACGGTCACGGTCGATAACACCAAGCCGGTCATCACCCCCGACATCGCCGACGAAGAAAACTCCGGCAAGGATGTCAAGCGCGGAACAATCACCATCGACGCCGAGGCCTCGGATATAACCTCCGGTATAGCCGAGGGCTCGTTGGGCGCAACCCTTGCCAACGAGCAATCCGAGGCTGAACCGATCGAACTGCCGTATACGACATCCTCGGTCGATCTGCCGGCGGGCGAGCACACCGTCACCTTCACCGTCTCCGATAATGCAGGCAACACCACCAGCGCAGAAGTGACCTTCACCACGCCGGAGGAGGATCCGACCATCACCGCCGTGGAATCGCAGGATGGCGCCGAGCCGACGTTGAGTGTGAGCGCAGCCGACGAGTCGAACGATGAACTCGGCGTGACCTTCTACCGCGGCGAGGCCATGGTTCCTGGAGAAACCGACAAGATCGCCTCCTCGCAGGGCACCACCCGCCAGTCCGGTGTGGCTGACGGGACGCAGGGCACGGCGCTGTCCGCCGAAGACGCCGCCAAGCTCAATGCGGATGACAAGGCGACCGTGACCACCACCGCCGAGGATGCCGGGTTCCCGTACCAGTCCTTCACGGTGAAGGTGCCGGAATCTCTGGCGGTCGACGCGACCGCTTCCACCACGATCCGTTGGAACGGTTCCGCCGAAGCCGGTTCCGACCTGTATGCGTTCGTCAGGAACGTGACCACCGGCGCATGGGATCAGGTGGCCCGGGTCCAGGCCAACGGAAAAGGCAAGGCCACGATTGAGCAGAATGTGGCCAATGCCGACCATGTGGCTGACGGCGCGATGACCGTGGTGATCCAGAATGGTGCCGGTTATGCGCCCGGTGACCTTACCGCCGCGTTTTCCCTTGATGGTGTGGCCGCGCAGGCCGACGGAGAGATCTCCACGATCAACGGAGTGAACGGCGAGCCGGTCATCTCCATGACCGACGATCCGATCAGCCAGGCTGACACCCCACGCCAAGACTATGACTTCACATTCGCGTGGGAGTCCGACACGCAGTACTACAATGCCAACTACGACGACAATGGGTACTTCGAGCACCAGAAGAACATCCACACCTGGCTGCTTGAGAACCGTGACCGGATGAACATCTCCTACATGTTCCACACCGGCGATGTGGTCGATAACGCCGAACTCGACGATCAGTGGGCTCGGGCGGACGAACAGTACAGGCGTCTCGACGAAGCCGGGTTCCCGTACGGTGTGCTTGCCGGCAACCATGACGTGGATCACAAGACCGAGGACTACACGCAGTTCTCCGCCCGCTTCGGTGAGAACCGGTACAACTCCAACCCGTGGTACGGCGGCAGCTACAAGAACAACAAGGGCCATTACGACCTGGTGTCCGCCGGTGGCATCGACTTCATCATGGTGTACATGGGCTGGGGCATCGGCGACGAGGAGATCGAGTGGATGAATGATGTGCTCGCGCGGTATCCCGACCGTGTGGCCATCCTCAACTTCCACGAGTACCTGCTCGCCTCGGGCGGTTTGGGACTGATTCCGCAGGAAGTCTACCAGCGTGTGGTCGCTCCGAACGAGAACGTCAAGATGGTGCTGTCCGGCCACTACCACAGTGCTCAGAAGACAGTCTCGCAGGTCGACACGGATGGCGACGGCGTGGCCGATCGCAACGTGGTCAACATGCTGTTCGACTACCAGGGCATGGAAGAGGGCGGCAAGGGCTACCTGCGGTTGATGCACGTGAACACTGCTGACGGCACGATGAGCGTGCGCACGTATTCGCCGTCGCTTAACGAATACGGCTCCGAATCCGTGGCCACTTCCGAATTCGCGCCCTCGGACGAGGAATTTGTCATCCATCTGAACGAACTGGGCATCGATACGACCCAGGCCGATCGGCCCAAGACGCTGACCACCGATTCCTTCCGCGTCGATGTGCTCGGTGGCGAGGTTATCGGCACTGCCCTGATCGAACCTGCGCAGTCCGATTCCGACGACGTCCGTACTGCGTCGATCGTCTGGAGGGATGCCCCCGAAGGTGTTCAGGGATGGTATGTCAAGGTCACCTCGCCGTACGGAGGATCGGCCACCTCGGCTGTCGACTATGTGACAGTGGGCGTCGGGACGGGCGAACAGCAGCCTTCGGATGGGCAGCAGCCTTCGGGCGGACAGCAGTCCTCTTCCTCGGGTCGGCCGGACGGCGAGAAACCGGCGGACACCGGTGCTGGAGTGATGGTGCCTACGGTGATCGCCGCGGTTGCGTTGTTGATTGCGGGCAGCTGCATGGCGCTGCGTAGTCGCGGCGGCCGCCATCGCGTCTGACCTTGGGCGGCCGTCGTCCGAGGAAGATGGCCGCCTGATTGTCCAATAATCGTGCCGGTGCGGCGGAGCCTTGATCTTCAAAGGTTCCGCCGCACCGGCATGGTTATGCAAGAGCAGATCGAACCGTTCTGATGCGGTCCGACGGCGCGATGGGATTGCCCTGCCGTGTGATTGCGGCATGGAATGATCTTGGTTTTGTCCGATGGGTTTCGTCCCTCGTGGTTGCGGCATGGTACGGAATCCTGTTGATGGGTTTTGGACGGTTTTGTACCCCGCAGTTGTGGTACGGAATGCTGGGGGATGCGTTTTGGGGATGCCGTACCGCGTGGGAGTGGTACGGAATGCTGGAAACGGGGTTTGGGACGTTCCGTACCGTACCACGGGCCGTTGGGTTTTGGGTGGGTGTTGGGATTCCGGGGTTTCTGTTTCCTGACATGAGGTGTGGTACGGTACGGAACCTCTTTGAGGGGCTTTTGAGGGTTCCGTACCACGCGGTTGCGGTACGGAACATGTTGGGGGCGTCCGCGGGATTCTGTACCACGCGATTGTGGCGGTGGTAAGTAGGATGGGCGGCTGGCCGGAAGCTGCGGGTGATTGCTTGGGATGTGGCTGGCTGAATGGGCGTCGTATGACGCGAAACGCCGATAAAGTTAAACGAATTGACATACTTGGGTAAATGGTCTTACTATGTAGTCAACGGCGGACCGAAAGGGCGCCGACAGAAAACAGCTCGAATCAACAGCAAAGGAGCAACCCATGGGTCTGTGGGATGTTGACAAGATCGAATACGTCGGTCGCCAGAAGGGACCGCAGGAGGGCCTGGCCTTCCATTACTACGACGCCGATCGCGTTGTCGCCGGCAAGAAGATGAAGGATTGGCTGCGCTTCGGCGTCGCCTGGTGGCACACCTTCGATCAGGAGCTCGTCGATCCGTTCGGCACCGGCACCGCTCACCGTCCGTGGTACGGCAAGTACTCCAACCCGCTCGACGAGGCTCTGGCCAAGGTCGACTACGCCTTCGAGTTCTTCACCAAGCTCGGTGCCGAGTACTTCTGCTTCCATGATCGCGACATCGCCCCCGAGGGCGACACCCTGCGCGAGACCAACGCCAACCTGGACAAGGTTGTGGACAAGATCGAGGAGAACATGAAGGCCACCGGCGTCAAGCTGCTGTGGAACACCTCCTCCCTGTTCACCAACCCGCGCTTCGTCTCCGGCGCCTCGACCTCGCCGTTCGCCGACATCTACGCCTACGCCGGCGGCCAGCTGAAGCACAGCCTGGAGATCGCCAAGCGCCTGGGCGCCGAGAACTACGTGTTCTGGGGCGGCCGCGAAGGCTACGAGAACCTGTGGAACACGCAGATGCAGCGCGAGCAGGAGCACATGGCCAAGTTCTTCCACATGTGCCATGAGTACGCCAAGGAGATCGGCCTGGATGCCCAGTTCCTGATCGAGCCGAAGGCCAAGGAACCGACGATGCACCAGTACGACTTCGATGCCGCCACCGCCATCGCCTTCCTGAAGACCTACGACATCGACTTCATGAAGCTGAACCTCGAGGGCAACCACGCCAACCTGGCCGGCCACACCTACCAGCATGAGATTCGCACGGCCCGTGAGGCCGGCGTGCTCGGCTCGCTCGACGCGAACCAGGGCGACAAGCTGATCGGCTGGGACATGGACGAGTTCCCGACCGACCTGATGGAGACCACCACCGTGATGTGGGAGGTCATCGACGAGGGCCAGATCGGTCCTCACGGTGGTCTGAACTTCGATGCCAAGCCGCGTCGTACCTCCTTCGACGCCGAGGACCTGTTCCGTTCGCACATCGCGGGCATGGACACCTTCGCCGCCGGCCTGCTGGTCGCCGCGAAGATGCATGAGGACAAGTTCATCCAGAACCTGCAGGCCGAGCGCTACGCTTCCTACGATTCCGGCATCGGCGCCACCATCGAGGATGGCACCGCCACGCTGGCTTCCCTGGAGGAGTACGCTCTGGACATCCCGCAGGCCAAGCTCATCGAGGCCACCAAGTCGGACCACCTGGAGTCCGTCAAGGCCACGATCAACAACTACATCATCGACGCCCTCGCCGAGGCGTGATGATTCCGGGCCCGACCTGCCGGGAGGGCCCGAAGATGGCGAACCGGTGTCGGCCGCTTCGGCGGTAAGAGGTGGCCGACACCATAGAACCAGTCATATTCTCCTTTCTCCTTTTCCTTCCGATTGATCGAGAGAACGCCTGCGGGGGCAACCCGTGGGCGTTCTCCCGTTTCGGGGCTCCGAAAGTTTCACCACACTTTGGTACAACGCTGTATGAAAGTTTCGAGACAGCGCATCCAACTCTCTCCACAAGGACCACGACGATGACCACAACCACCATCACCAATCCGATCCTGACCGGCATGTACCCGGACCCGTCCTGGATGTGGGACGCGGACCACGGCCGCATCGCCATGGTCAACTCCTCGTTCGAACTGGTGCCCGGCCTGCCGATCCACACCTCCGACGACCTGGGGCGGTGGATTCACGTCTCCGACGCCATCGACGAGGCGATGGCCCGTCGTCTGCTCATCCCATTCGTGGAGGATTCGGGCGGCGTCTACGCGCCGACGTTGCGCCGCATCGGTGGCCGGTACGTCATCGTCTGCACGATCGCCCGCATCAATGAGGAGGCAGCGCGGCGCGGCGGCGTCACCGAGGAGGAACTCGCGGCCGCCGCCAAGGCGGAGGGCAACTTCGCGATCGTGGCCGACGAGCTTGAGGGACCGTGGTCCGGTCCGTACTGGATCGAGGGCGCCGAGGGCATCGATCCGGATATCTTCGAGGACTGCGACGGCGCGGTGTACTGGACGCAGACCCGTCCCGCCGTCGATCCGCAGTGGGAGGGGCAGACCGAGGTCTGGATGCAGCGGCTCGACCCGCAGACCTGGACCCTGATCAACGACGGCCAGGCCGCCGGCGATGGCAGGACCGTGATCTGGCGCGGCTACGGCGTCGATGCGGTCTGGGCCGAGGGACCGCACCTGTACCGCATCGGCGACTATGTATACCTGTTCACCGCCGAGGGAGGCACCAGCTTCGAACACAGCGAGATGGCGATGCGCGTGTTCGCGCCGCAGGGCCTCAAGGCCGCGATCGAGACGTTCCTCGCGGGCATTGCGGAGGCCGGCGTCACAATTCCTGCGCCGCGCGAGAGCGAACACTGCCTGCTGGGCACTCATGACCGTCTGTTCCATGCGAATAAGAAGAACCCGATCCTGACCCACCGCCATCTGGGCCTGAACGAACCGGTGCAGTGCGTCGGCCACGGCGACATCCTGCACCACCCGACGTTGGGCTGGTGGATGGTCAGCCTGGGCGTGCGTGAAACCAAGGGCGCCAACCCGGGCGAACTGCTGAGCTATCTGGGCCGTGAACCGTTCATCGCGCCGATGACGTGGGAGCATAACCCGTCGAGTTGGAAGCTTGACGGTGGCGGCGCACCGACCTCCGACCCGGGCGATCCCGGCTGGCCTGTCGTCGCGCCCGGCCTGGGCCGGATGCCGGAGCGTCTGACGATTCTCGACGCGGGGACGGACATCGACGCCGACGATCCGGCCGTCCGCGGGATGACGGCCGTTGCCGACGACCGCACTGCCCATGTGCTCATCGGCCTGAACGACGCCGGAACCTACGCCGCGGCGGCCCGTCCGGTGTTGGACGCCGATCGCGAGGCCGATTTGACGATTCGCGACGAAACCGGCATCCGGTACGCGCGTATCACCGAGGACGACACGCTGCTGCCCGTGCCGGATGGCGGCACGTTGGTCATCCGGCAGAACTCCACCCATCTGGTCACAATATGCCATGGTCGGGGGGACGGCCGACGGCCGGCGGGCGTCACCTGCACCTTCACCGAGGATGGCGTTGACGACACCCGTACCTATGGGCCGTTGCCGGACGGCTGCACTCGTGTGGCCATGCTGATGCGTCGCAACGAGCTGACCGTGCTGGCCTATGACGGGACCCGTGATGTGGCCGGGCTCGTGGAAGAGGCGATCCGCGGCGACGAGCCCGATGGCTGCCGGGTGCTGGACCGCCACGATGCCCGTTTCCTGAGCACCGAATGGTCGGGCGGCTTCGTCGGCTGCCTGGCCGGCGTGCCGACCGGAACTCCGGTCTCCGACGGGGAGACGATGCACTGATGACCCGGGCCGAAGCCAGGGATCGCATGCCGTGGCGGCTGGCGATCGCGCTGGTAATCGGTCCGGCCGCCTGGCTCATGCCCCATCAGGGCGCGATCTCCGCGCTGTTGCCGCAGCGTGTCAGCGAGATCGATCCGGCGAACAAGGTTTCGCTGGTCATGATGTTCTCGACGATCGCGATGTTGGTTGCGCTCGTCTCGAATATCGTGCTCGGCGCCTGCTCGGACCGCACCCGCACGCGGTTCGGCAAGCGCAAGCCGTGGATCATCGGCTGCTCGGTCCTGTCCTGTCTGGTGCTGTTCGCGTTCGGCCGTGCCGACGGCATCGGTGCGATGCTCGGCTGGTGGTGTCTGTACGAGCTGGTGGTCAACGGCGTGGCCGCCGCGATGATCGCGCAGCTGTCCGACCGGGTGCCGGCGCGATGGCGGGGCACCGTGTCCTCCGCGTATGGCCTCGGGCAGATGATCGGCGGCCAGGCCGGCATTCTCGTGGCCGCGCAGTTCCTTGAGAACGTGACGTTGGGCGTGGAGACCTTCGCCGCGGTCGCGCTGATCGGCGGTATCATCTCCGCGCTGCTGGCGGGGGAGCGTTCGAACCTGGACGAACCGATGCCGCCGTTCAACCCGCGCGAGCTGCTGAGGATGTTCATGTTCCCCACGCACGGCGCGCGCGACTTCTACAAGACGTTGGCGGCGCGGTTCCTGCTGACGGTGGGCAACAGCATGATCTCAAACTACATGCTGTACATCCTGCAGGACTACCTGCATCTCGACCAGGCCGGTGCGCAGAGGATGCTGTCCATCAACTCGTCGATCACGCTGGCGATCGGACTGGTCTGCTGCCTGGCGGCCGGACCGCTTGCCGACCGGATCGGGCGGCCGAAGATGCTGACGGTCATCACCGCCTGTATGATCGCCGTCGGCGCGATCGTCCCCTTCCTGTTTCCGACTCCGGCGGGATTGATCGCGTTCTCGGTGATCGTCGGCATCGCCAACGGCGCGAATTCGTCGCTGATCCAGACAATCAGCGTCGAGGTGCTGCCGAACCCGAACGCGGCCGCCAAGGATCTGGGCTTCCTCAATCTGGCGAACACGTTGGGCGGCGTCGGCGGGTCGTTTGCGGCGGCGATGGTCATCAATACGGTCGGGTACGGCGGCGTGTTCGTCGGCGAGGCCGTGGTGGTGCTGGTTGCGGCCGCGTTGTTCCGCTCGATCCGCCGCGTGCGGTAGCCGGCCGTGTCAGTGCGGTTCGCTGATCTCCAACGGGCGCGTGCTGTCGCGAACGATCAGCGTGGTCGGGTAGATGGAGCGGTTCTGGATCGGCCGACCGTGCGATTTGTCGATGATCATGCGCACGGCCGCGGCGGCCATGTCTTGCAGCGGCTGGCGTACCGTGGTCAGCGCCGGACCCATGTACGCCGCCGTCTGCACGTCGTCGAATCCGATGACGGACAGCTGCTCGGGGATTTTCAGATCCAGCGTGCGCGCCGCCTCGTAGACGCCCATCGACTGCAGGTCGCTGCCGGCGAAGATGGCCGTGGGGCGTTTGGCGGAGTTCTTGAGCAGCGACAGTCCCTGCAGGTAGCCGCCGGCCGTGGAGAAGTCGCCTTCGCGCACCAGGTCGGGGTCGAAGGGGATGTCGTGCTCGTCCAGGGCCGCCTTGTAGCCGTCGAGTCGCGCCTTGGAGCACAGCATGGAGTTCGGTCCGGTGATGATGCCGATGCGGGTGTGCCCCAGGGAGAGCAGGTGACGGGTGGCGATGATGCCGCCGGTCCAGTTGTCGGCCTGTACGGAGAGGTTGTCGGGGGAGGGGTCGCCGGCCGGGTCGAGTGTGACATAGTCGATGTTGAACGCCTGCAGGCGTGATTTCTCCGATTCGGTGAGGTTCGAGAAGATCAGCACGACGCCGAGCGGCTGCCGGCGCAGCACGCCGTCGATCCATTTGGCGTCCGGGTGGGTGCGGTCGCCGCTTTCGGTGGTGATGACGCTCATGTCGTGGGCGCTGGCCTCGCGCACGATGCCGCGCAGCACCTCCAGCGACCAGATGTTGTCGAAGTTCTGGAACACGGTCTCGATGAGCTTGCGGTTCTTGGTGGTGGAGATGCGCTTGGTGTAGCCGCTGTCCCGTAGCGCCTCTTCGATGATCCGGCGGGTGCCGGCGGCCACGTCGCTGCGGCCGTTGAGCACCTTGGAGACCGTGGCCAGGGAATACCCGGTGCGTTCGGCGATGTCGGCCAGCTGCGTGGATTTGGATGACGTGCGGTGATGACGTGCGGTGTCGGGCATATGCAACCCCTTCTGCGATATGGAGTACAACGTATTCGTGAATACCGGAATCCAGTATATCGAAATTTTCGACAATACGCGAAGGGCGTTGTTTGAAAACACGAAAGCGACGAAAACTTTCGCAAATGTTCGAAAAATATGGAATGCAGGATGTTGCCGGTGGTTGTCGATGCGGCGATAGGTGTCTGGGCAGGTGATGTGTAGCTGCTTGGTGGGGGTGCTAGATGGTGTGGGGGATGTGTAAAAGACTGAAATAATACCGTAATCAAGCGATATCAAACGTTTGCACCGATGGTTCTGTGGTAGGTGGGGTGTGTAGGGGAGTGGGTTTAGGGCGTGGGCCGCGACACGCCGCACGCTGTAAGTTTGACGGTTTAACTAACTCGCGATAGTATTTTTTCTATCGAAAACAATGAAAGTTTTCGGAAATATTAGAATTCGGAGTCGCGAGACGATCGGGTTCGACGGGCCGCAACGCTGCACAACGGCGGAGGGCCCCTCGACTCGGGAACGAAGAACGCCGCGTCGGGATACCGGGGCGGTTGCGGTTTCGAACGACATATAGGAGGAACGATGAAGTTTAAGAGGATTCTGGCCGCCGGTGTTTCGGTAGCTGCCCTGCTGGGCATGGCCGCTTGCGGTGGTGGTGGTTCGTCCGCCGACGACAACACCATCGTGTTCTGGCACAACGCCACCTCCGGTGATGGTCGTCAGTACTGGGAGGATTTCGCCGCGGAGTTCGAGGAGGAGAACCCTGGCGTCACCGTTCAGATCGAGTCCATCCAGAACGAGGATTTCGAAGGCAAGCTCACTACCGCCATGCAGGATCTGTCGTCCGGTCCTGATGTGTTCATGGCCCTGGGCGGGCAGAAGGACCGCGATATGATCGCCGCCGGCCAGATGATGGATCTGACCGACAAGATCACCGAAGAGAACAAGGAAAAGCTCGGTTCCTCGCTAGACTCCGCCACTTATGATGGCAAGATCTACGGCATGCCGACCACCGTGCAGCCCGGTGGCATCTGGTACTCCAAGGATCTGTTCGCACAGGCCGGCGTCACTGAGGTTCCGACCACGTGGGATGAGCTGATGGATGCCTGCCAGAAGCTCAAGGACGCCGGCATCGACCCGATCGCCGTCGGCGCCAAGGACGCCTGGCCCGCCGCTCACTGGTATTACTGGCTGTCCCTGCGCATCTGCTCGCCTGAGGCATACAACGAAGGCATGGCGAACAAGGATTTCTCCGATCCATGCTGGACCGCCGCCGGTGAGAAGCTTCAGGAGCTCAACGACGCCAACTACTTCAACAATGGCTACCTGACCACCACCGCCCAGCAGGGCGCGAGCTCGTCCGCCGGCCTGCTGGCCAATCACAAGGCCGCCATGGAGCTTATGGGTACGTGGGAGCCGGGTGTGCTCAAGGATCTGACCCCGGATCAGCAGCCGATGGCCGATCTTGGTTTCTTCGCCTTCCCGTCCGTTGAGGGTGGTGAAGGTGAGGAGGGCACCCTGATGGGTGCCGCCACTGGCTTCGCCGTGAACCCGGAGGCTCCGGAAGCCGCAATCAAGTTCATCAACAAGATGGTCGATAAGAAGTGGCAGGATAAGTACGCCACCGCGTTCTCCACGATTCCGGCGACGACCGAGGCTCAGGCCGACGTGACCGATGAGAACCTCACTATGCTCGTTACCGCCCTTAATGAGTCCGATGGCATGCAGCTGTGGATGGACACCTCGCTTGGCGCCAACGTCGGCAACGCGCTGAACACCGCTGTAGTGAACCTCCTGTCCGGCAGCGGCACGCCCGAGGACATCGTTAAGGCCATCAGCGACGCCGCCGCCAAGGGCTGATCCCGGTGGCGCACTCTGAGTGACGCAAGGCGGCCGGAACCGGGGGATGAATGGTTCGGACCGAAGATACATGAACCATTCGCTTAAGGTTCCGGCCGCTGTGTTCTTTTTGTCCACAGCATTCACAAGAGAATCAATGGAGATGCCATGACAAGTGCAATCCATGCGGAGGCGGTCCGGCCCCGCTCCGCCAAGAAAGAGAAGAAGCCGAGCAGCGGCAAGGGCCGCCGCAACCTCGAAATCTTCATCCTCTCCGCGCCGGCCATCATCGTGTTCGTCGGCTTCGTGATCCTGCCGCTGGTCCTCGGTTTCTACTACGGCTTCTACCGTTGGAAGGGCTTCGGCATGCCTTCCGAGACCGGTGAATTCGCCGGCATTGACAACTACATCACCGCGCTCAAGGATCCGACCTTCCAGGCCGCCATCGGCCACACATTCATTGTGGTCATCGGCTCGCTGGTCATCCAGGCCCCGATCGCCATCCTGTTCGCGCTGCTGCTCAACCAGAAATTCAAGGGCCGCGGCCTGGTTCGTACGCTCATCTTCGTGCCGTACGTGATCTCCGAGGTCATCGTCGGCACCGGCTGGAGCCTGCTGCTGCAGAAGACCGGCGCCGTCAACGAGCTGCTGTCTTACATCGGCATCGACGGCCCCGACTGGCTGGCCGATCCGAAGATCGCCATGATCACACTGCTGGTCATCATCAGCTGGAAGTACATCGGCTTTGCGGTGATCCTCATGCTCGCCGGCATGCAATCCATCCCCGAGGAACTCTATGAGGCCGCCAAGGTGGACGGCGCCGGATTCTGGCAGATGCAGTGGAGTATCACGCTGCCGCTGCTGGCTCCCACTCTGCGCATCTGGGTGTTCCTCTCGATGATCGGTTCGCTGCAGCTGTTCGATCTGGTCAACATCATCTGGGGCAGCTACATCTCCGAGACCGCGGGCGTTTCCACGATGGCGACCTACATGGTGCGCAACGGCCGTGACTCCGGCAACTACGGCTACGGCTCCGCCGTGGCGATCATCATCTTCATCATCTCCCTGGTCGTGGCGCTCGTCTACCAGAAGTTCGTGCTCAACCGCGATCTGGAAGGTGCTCTGACTGAACAGAAGCAGGCCAAGAAGCGCGCAGCCAAGCGCGCCAAGGAAGCGCAGCGACTGGCTGCTGCAAGCGAGGTGAAGTGAGATGGCCAAGAACACTCAATACACCAAGGCCAACGGCTACCGCGTCTCGCAGAAGACCCCGTGGGGCCACCCGGTCGTCTATCTGCTGTCGGTGATTCTGGTCGCGATCTGCACGGTGCCGGTGCTGTATATCATCATCGGCGGCTTCCGCACCAACTCCCAGATCACCAACAACCCGTCGGGTCTGCCGAACCCGTGGGTCATCGACAACTACATCAACGTGGCGCAAAGCGACACCTTCTGGGTTGAGCTCAAGAACTCGCTGATCGTCGCGATCTTCACCATGCTGGGCGTGGTCGTGCTCGGCATCATGGTCAGCTACGTGATCGCGCGTTACAAGTTCAAGTACGCGCCGCTCATGTACTCGCTGTTCTCGGCGGGCCTCATGTTCCCGATGACCGTCGGCATCACCCCGCTGTACCTGATGATCCGCAACCTCGGCCTGTCGAACTCGCCCGCCGGCATCATCCTGCCGCAGATCGCGTTCGGCCTGCCGCAGACCATCATCATCTTGGTGCCCTTCCTGCAATCCATTCCGAACGAGCTTGAGGAGGCGGCGCTGCTCGACGGCTGCTCGCGTCTCGGCTTCTTCTGGCGCATGGTCATCCCGCTGGCCATGCCGGGCGTGGCCACCGTCGGCATCCTGCAGTTCGTGGGCAGCTGGAACGGCTACATGCTGCCGTTGTTCGTCCTGAGCAGCTCCGACAACTACACCTTGCCGCTCGGCGTGTCCATGTTCAGCTCGGAGCATTCGGTCGATACGGCCGCCGTGCTGGCGTTCACGTCGCTGGCCATGCTGCCGGCCCTGATCTGCTTCACGATCTTCCAGAAGAAGATCGTCGGCGGTCTGACCGGCGCCGTCAAGGGCTGATTGGTCGTCCGGGAAGGGCATCCCCGAAGGAGGGGATGCCCTTCCCCGTCATTCGTTTCCCAAGGAGCACACATGAAGATTTCCAACCCGGTGCTCACCGGTTTCTATGCGGATCCGTCGATGATCCGCGTCGGCGATACCTATTACATCGCCAATTCCACGTTCGAATGGTTCCCCGGCGTGCAGCTGCACGAATCCAAGGACATGGTCCACTGGAACCCGCTGCCCGCCGCGCTGAACACCACCGAGCTGCTCGACATGCGCGGCAACTCGGCCTCCGGCGGCATCTGGGCCCCGGACCTGAGCTACGCCGACGGCAAGTTCTGGCTGATCTACACCGACGTGAAGGTCGTCAACGGCGCGTTCAAGGACTGCACCAACTACCTGGCCACCACCGAGGACATCCACGGCCCGTGGTCCGGTCCGATTCGCGTCAACGGCGTGGGCTTCGACGCCAGCCTGTTCCATGACGACGACGGCCGCAAGTACCTGGTGCAGCAGACCTGGGATCACCGTGAATACAAGCATGCGTTCCACGGCATCACGCTGACCGAGTTCGACGTCGAGACGATGCAGCTGAAGCCGGAGACGGCCCGCACGATCTGGATGGGCGACGACGTCAAGCTCGTCGAGGGCCCGCACCTGTACAAGATCAACGGCTGGTACTACCTGTTCGCGGCCGAGGGCGGCACCGTGTGGACCCACCAGGAGGTCGTGGCACGCTCCCGCACGCTCGATGAGCTCTCGTTCGAGGCCTCGCCCACGAACCCGTTCATCACGAATTTCGACACCCCGCGCAGCTACCTGCAGAAGCAGGGCCACGGCGCCCTGGTGGACACCCCGTCCGGCGAATGGTACTACGCCTCGCTGTGCGGCCGCCCGTGGCACCACGAGACCGAGTCGTTCACCGACCCGCGCGGCTGGTGCACGCTGGGCCGCGAGACCGCGATCCAGAAGGTCGAGTGGGACGAGGACGGCTGGCCGTACATCGTCGGTGGCCATGGCGGCGAACGCTACGTGGAGGCCCCGAAGGACGCAATCGAGACGGTTGCGCCCGAGACCCGCAACCAGCATGACGAGTTCGAGTCCGATACGCTCGACCCGCGTTGGAATACGCTGCGCGTGCCGTTCGACGCGAAGATGGGCTCGGTCGGTGGCGGCAGCCTGAGACTGATCGGTCAGGGCTCGCTGTGCAACCTGTTCGACCTGTCGCTGGTGGCCCGCCGCTGGCAGGCGTTCGATTTCGACGCCGAAACGTGCGTCGAGTTCGACCCGAAGACCTACCAGGCGATGGCCGGTCTGACGAACTACTACAACGACCAGCACTGGTCGTGGGCGTTCGTCACGTATAACGAGGACCGCAAGTGCCGCGTGATCGAGGTGGCGCAGAACGACCGCAACAACTACACCTCGTTCCTGCGCGAGAACGCCGTGGTCGTGCCCGAGGGTGTCGAGCGTGTGTGGCTGCGCGCCAAGGTGCGCACCCAGTGGTACACCTACGAGTACTCGTTCGACGGGCAGACCTGGACCGAGCTGCCGGTCAAGCTGGATGCGAAGATCCTTTCCGACGACTACGTGAACCAGACATATGGAGGCTTCTTCACCGGAGCCTTCGTGGGTCTGGCCGCGGTCGACTACTCCGGCTACGGCGAGGTGGCCACCTTCGACCACTTCGACTACAAGGAGCTGTGAGTTCCAGCCTCCCTCCGGCGGGGGAGGCGACGCGCAACGCCGGAGGGAGGCGGGTTCCCCGTCTCCCTCCCTCAGCCGGAAGACATCCGGCACCCCCTCATCGAGGGAACGCTTGAAAAAACCGTAAAGTATAACGTTGTATGATTGGTGGCCGCGCCGGTGCGGCCGGATTTCCAAACGCCAACGACAAAGGAGTTGCAGCATCATGGCTTTCGAGTTCCACGTCCGTCCCGATGGCGACGATCTGTCCGCGGGCGACCTCGCGCACCCGTTCGCCACGATTTCGAAGGCCGCCGAACTGGCCCGCCCGGGGGACACCGTCATCGTGCATGAGGGCGTCTACCGCGAGCAGGTCGATCCCGCCCACGGCGGCGTCAGCGATCTGGAACGCATCGTCTACCGCGCGGCCGAGGGGGAGCGCCCCGTCATCAAGGGGTCCGAACGCATTACCACCTGGGAGCACGATCGCGGCAACGTGTGGAAGGTGACGCTGCCCCCCACGTTCTTCGGCGCGTTCAACCCGTACCGCGAGCCGATCTTCGGCGACTGGCTGAACACGCCGGACCGCAACACCGACGCACCGAAGCATCTGGGCGACGTCTACCTCAACGGCCGGTCGTTCTACGAGGTCACCGACCCTGCCGAACTCGACGACCCGCAGATCCGCACGACGCTGACCGACAACGCGCTGCAGGTCACCCGCCCGGTGGACGACCCCGACCAGACGCGCTACGTGTGGTACTGCGAGGTCGACGAACGCACCGAAACCACCACCATCTGGGCCAACTTCCAAGGAGCCGACCCCAACGCCGAGATGGTCGAGATCAACGTGCGCCGCAGCTGCTTCTTCCCCTCACGCACCCACATCGACTACATCAGCGTCATCGGATTCGAGATGGCGCAGGCCGCCACGCCGTGGGCGCCGCCGACGGCCCCGCAGATCGGCATGGTCGGCCCCAACTGGGCGCGCGGATGGATTATCCGCGACAACGTCCTGCACGACGCCAAATGCTCGGCGGTCTGCCTGGGCAAGGAGGCCTCCACCGGAGACAACGAGTGGTACCGCACCGAACGCAAGACCGGCTACCAGTATCAGCTTGAAGCCGTGTTCAAGGGCCTGCGCGTCGGCTGGGCCAAGGGCGTGGTCGGCGGCCACCAGGTCATCGGCAACACCATCCACCACTGCGGACAGAACGCTATCGTCGGCCATATGGGCTGCGCGTTCAGCGAGATCGCCTACAACCACTGCCACCACATCGGCCTCAAACGCGAATTCTTCGGCTGGGAGGTGGCCGGCATCAAGTTCCACGCCGCGCTCGACACGCAGATCCACCACAACGACATCCACGACTGCTCGCTTGGCCTGTGGCTGGATTGGCAGGCGCAGGGCACGCGTGTCAGCTCGAACGTGATGCACCACAACGTACGCGACGTCATGATCGAGGTCACCCACGGCCCGTGCCTGCTCGACAACAACGTGTTCGCCTCGCCGTGCACGTTCCAGCAGTTTGCCCAAGGCACCGCGCTGGTGCACAACCTCATCGCCGGCCGCATCGACCTGCACCGCGTGATGGACCGCTCCACGCCGTACCACTTCCCGCACACCACCGAGGTGGCCGGCTGCGCGTTCGTCTCCGGCGGCGACGACCGCTACTACAACAATGTGTTCACCCAGCCCGACGGCGGCGAGGATTGCCCCGGCGAAATCGCCCTCGGCGCGTACGCCGGGTACCCGACCTCGATGGAGGAATACATCGCCAATATCCACAAGGCGGTGGCCGAAGGCCTGCAGGGCGGCGGTGACCCGTCCCCGGTACAGCCGTTGTACGTCGGTGGCAACGCCTACTGCGGAGTGCCGGTGGCGGAGCAGGAACGGGATACGGCTGGCATTGACGCGCCGCTGGCCATCACCGTGGAGGAGAGTGACGACGGTCCGGTGGTGAGCGTGGAGGTGCCCGCCGCGCTGGTAACCGAACGTACGCCGCTCGTCGGCACCTCGGATTTGGGAACGCCGCGCATCGTCGAGGCATTGTACGAGAACCCGGACGGCACCCCGATTCTATTCGACACAGACATCACCGGCGAGCAGCGGAATCACACGGTGCTGCCGGGGCCGTTCGCCGAACTGCATCCGGGAACCAACCGGTTCGCAATCACCCGGCGCGCACGCTGATCGGGTTTTGGAACCACAAGCAAAGGAGCTGATCATGCTACGCATCGTCCATACCGGCTGCGGCGCCGTCGAAGGCATCGCGGCGTCGGAACCCGAGATCACAGTCTTCCGCGGCATCCCATTCGCCGCACCTCCGGTCGGCGATCTGCGTTGGCGTGCGCCGCAGCCGGTAGAGCCGTGGGAGGGCACACTGGTGGCACATGACTTCGCCCCCGCCTGTCCGCAGCCCACGCCCGGTGATTCGAATGAATTCTACGACCGTGAATGGGGCACGGATCCTGCCATCGCCCTCGATGAGGACTGTCTGTATGTGAACGTGTGGACCCCGGCGTTGCGCGGCAGCGGCGAGGACGTGCGGATGATTGCAGACCGACCGCTGCCGGTAATGGTGTGGATTCATGGCGGCGCGTATCAGACCGGTTGCACCGCAGAAAAAGAATTCGACGGCACCGCGCTCGCGCGTCGCGGCGTGGTGGTGGTTTCTGTGGCCTACCGGCTCAACGTATTCGGTTTCCTGACCCATGAGTGGCTGCGCGAAGAGTCGCAGGCGCGTCAGGACGACGCCCCGTATGCGAACTTCGGACTCCTGGACCAGCACGCCGGCGTCCAATGGGTGCGTGAGCACATCGCCGCATTCGGCGGCGACCCGGAGAATATCACCATCTTCGGCCAGTCGGCGGGCGCGGGCAGCGTGCTCGCGCAGATCTGCTCGCCGATGAACAAGGGCCTGTTCGGTCGGGCCATCATGCAGTCCGGCGCCGGCCTCGGCATGTTCAACCGCCAGCAGCAGTCCTTCGACCAATCCCACCGCAACGCCGAACGGCTGTTCGCCGCGCTGGGCGTCTCCTCGCTCGACGAGGCGCGCCAGGTGCCGGCCGAGGACCTGCTCAAGGCGGCCGAGGATCTGCCGGTGCCGCCCGATTCCGGCCGCGACGGTGAATGGTCGATGATGGTCAATTGGGTGCCGTGCGTGGACGGACGGTTTCTCACTGACCAGTTCGCGCGCACCATCGCACGAGGGGAGCAGAACGAAGTCGAGATCATGCTAGGCAACACCACCGGCGAGTTCATGGAGGACGACGCCGACGGCACCCAGCTGCCCGCAGGCGAGGTCGGCAACCTCAAACTGATCGCCGAGTGGATTCGCAGCGGACGCAAAGCACCGTACTACTACCGGTTCGACGTGACCATGCCCGGGGATGACGCCGGAGCTTTCCACTCGTCGGACCTGTGGTTCTCGTTCGGCACCTTGGCCGCCTGCTGGCGTCCGTTCGTCGGATGGCACTACGACCTGTCGCGCCGGATGGTCGCCTACTGGACGAACTTCGCCGCCACCGGCGACCCGAACGGCCCCGATGCAGACGGTACACCGCTGCCGGAATGGACGCGGTATGCCCCATTCGGCGATGACGCCATGCGTCTCGGGCAGCGGACCCGCATGATCCGCGACTGGAGCACGAACGCCGAACGCAACGCGTTGCTGCAATGGGGCAGCGCGACGACCAACTGAATCACAAGAGCACAAGGAGAGTACACATGACTGATTACAACGGTTCCGAAACCAGCCTGTTCGAACAGTGTGGCTACAGCCGCGAGGCCATCAAGGCCCGTCTGGAACGCAACTGGTATGAGATGTTCGAAGGCCCGGACAAAATCTACTGGGAGAACGACGAAGGCCTGGGCTATGTGATGGACACCGGCAACCACGACGTGCGCACCGAGGGCATGAGCTATGCGATGATGATCGCCGTACAGTACGACCGCAAGGACGTGTTCGACAAGCTGTGGGGCTGGGTCATGAAGTACATGTTCATGACCGAGGGTCTGCACAAGGGCTACTTCGCCTGGTCCGTGGACCCCAGCGGCGTGCCGAACGCCGACGGCCCGGCCCCGGACGGCGAGGAGTACTTCGCGATGGACCTGTTCCTGGCCTCCGCGCGCTGGGGCGACGGCGAAGGGGTGTACGAGTACTCCCGCCACGCCCGTTCGATCCTCAACACCTGCGTGCATCAGGGCGAGGACGGCGAGGGCTACCCGATGTGGAATCCGGAGAACCATCTGATCAAGTTCATCCCGGAGACCGAATGGACCGACCCGTCCTACCATCTGCCGCACTTCTACGAGGTGTTCGCCGAACGTGCCGATGAGGCCGACCGTCCGTTCTGGGCGCAGGCCGCCGCCGCCAGCCGCCGGTATCTGGTCACCGCCTGCCATCCGGAAACCGGCATGAACCCCGAATACTCGAACTACGACGGCACGCCGCATATCGACGAGCGCGACCACTGGCATTTCTACTCGGACGCCTACCGCACCGCCGGCAACATCGGGCTGGACTGCCTGTGGAACGGCGTCGTGCCGGAACTGTGCGACGCGAGCGCGCGTCTGCAGCGTTTCTTCCTCGAACACGACCGCACCTGCGTCTACGCGGTCGACGGCACGCCGGTGGACGAGACCGTGCTGCACCCGGTCGGCTTCATCGCCGCCACCGCCGAAGGCTCGCTCGCCGCGATGCACTCGCAGGAGCCGGACGCGCTCGACAACGCGATCCGCTGGGTGCGCCTGCTGTGGGACACCCCGATCCGCACCGGCACGCGCCGCTACTACGACAACTTCCTCTACGCCTTCGCGTTCCTGGCGTTGGCGGGGGAATACCGCGCCTGGTGAGGTGCCGACAGACTTGAACCCATCGGTTGTGGGGCCATTCCGTTCGATGGGTTCGGAACAGGGCTGACGCGTCAATACGTCAGCGAGAGACAAGAGTGAAGGAGGTGCGAGCGAACGGGTTCGGGGCAGAGTAGCTGCCGAACCGAACGGCCCGATACGCGGGCTGCGCAAGGAATACACCATTATCAATGAGGAAAGTGATGGATACATTGTTCAATACAACCGATGAACGTGGGGCGTCCAAGCGCCGTGGCATCGTCGCGGCGCTTGCGGCCGCAGCCATGCTGCTGCCGCTGGCGTTCGCCCCGACGGCCATGGCGGCCGACCCCGACTATCCAGGCGGCATCAAGGGCGAATACAATCCGCTGGGAATCAACGCTGGTGTCGCCATCGAGACAGACACCCTCAACCAGGACAAGGGGAAGGCCCTGGTCGAGAACTTCAACCAGATCACCCCGGAGAACTCGCTGAAGCCGGAAGGCTGGTACGACGACCAGCATAATTTCCGCATGTCGCCTGAAGCGCAGGACCTGCTGACGTTCGCCAGCAAGAACCGCATCAAGGTCTACGGCCACGTTCTGGTGTGGTATTCCCAGACGCCCGACTGGTTCTTCCAGGCGGACGAATGGTGTGAGGACACCAATAAAACCGACGGTGTCACCAGCTGCCCGCTGGCCGACAAGGCCACGATGCAGGAGCGTCAGCGTCAGCATATTGAAAACGTCGCCAAGGCGATTTCCGGTGAATTCGGCTTGTTCGGCAGCGACAAGAATCCCGTCGTGGCGTTCGACGTCGTCAACGAAACTGTGAACGACACCGACAATCCGGACACCGACGGCATGCGCAAATCGCTGTGGTACCAGACCTACGACGGTGAGGAGTACATCTATGACGCGTTCGAGAATGCGAACACGTACTTCAACAAGGTGTACGCCGATCCCTCGGTCGAGCATCCGGTGACGTTGTTCATCAACGATTACAACACCGAGCAGTCGGGTAAGCGCACCCGGTATGCTGCCCTGCTGGACCGTATGGTTGCCAAAGGCGTGCCGTTCGACGGCATCGGCCACCAGTTCCATGTGACGTTGACCACGGCGACCTCGAACCTGGAGGCCGCGCTGACCGACATGGAACGCTTCAACAAGAAGCAGGCCATCACCGAACTGGACGTGACGACCGGAACCCCGGTTACGGAGGCGAAGCTCATCGAACAGGGACGGTACTACTACGACGTCAACCAGATCATCCACAGGCACGCTGACCAGCTGTTCTCGGTTTCGGTGTGGGGGCTGAGCGACGACCAGTCCTGGCGCAATGGCGAGGGTGCTCCGCTGCTGTTCAATGACAGCCTGGAGAAGAAACCGGCGTACATCGGCTATATCGGCGATAGTGTCAACCTTCCCGAGCCGTTGAAGAGCATGAACGCATTCAAGGATGACGCCGTGGGCATCGACTCGGCGCTTCCCGGTACCGTGGCCGAAGCTGGCGCGTCCTCTCCGTGGGAACGCCTTCCTCTGGTCGAGATGACCCCCTCTGCAAACGATGCGGTTTCCGGCTCGTTCAATGTCTATTGGAAGGACGGCTCTCTGAAGGACGGCTCTCTGAAGGACGGCTCTCTGGTCGTCTACGCGGATGTCGCCGATGCCAGCGCGGCGGATGACGACACCGTCACCGTGCGTGTGGGTGACGCCGAGTATACGATCGGCCGCAACGGTGTGACCGGCGGCGAGGGTGTGCAGGCCAACGTCGTTTCGTCTGATACCGGATACGAAGTCGTGGCCGATATCCCGTACACCGGTGCAGAGAAGGACATCGTCGAGATGAACGTCATCGCGACGGATTCCGCCACCACGGAGACCAGCGCGTGGAGCACGAACGACACCGGCGCCGTCACGCTGGCCGAGCCGCTGAGCTACACGGAAGCCGTGAAGGTTCCCGCCGACGCCCAGGCTCCGGTCGTTGACGCCGACCCGTCGGATTCCGTCTGGGCGGAAGCCAACGAGGTTCCCGTGGGTAAGGTGACCGCCGCCACGCCTTCCCCCGAGGCGACCGCTACCGCCAAGACCCTGTGGTCGGACGGCAAGCTGTATGTCCTCATGGAAGTGACCGACGCGGACATCGATCTGGCCAACTCGAATCCGTGGGAGAAGGACTCCGTTGAGGTGTACATCGACCGCGGCAACTACAAGAGCGCCCAGTACACCAACGACATCCAGCAGATTCGCGTGTCCGCCGATGGCAAGGAGTTGAGCTTCGGCTCCGGCGCGTCGGAGGATGTCCAGAAGTCCATGGTCCAGACTGCCGGCAAGATCGTCGACGGTGGCTATGTCGTCGAGATGGCCATCAATCTGGAAACGGCTGAGGCCGGCACCTTCGAAGGTGTCGACTTCCAGATCAACGACGCGAAGAACGGTGCTCGAATCGGCATCCGCAACTGGGCTGATCCGACTGGTGCCGGCTATCAGACGGCGTCCCATTGGGGCGTGCTGCGTCTGCTGGCCGATCCCTCCGAAACCGAGACCCCGGGTGGAGAAGATCCCGAGACCCCCAGTGACGAGGAGACTCCTGGCGAGGATACCGAGAAGCCTGGCGACGAGAAGCCGCGGCCTTCCGACGATGCTGACAACGACGACAAGATGCCGCAGACCGGTTCCGCGGTCATCGGAGTCGCCGTGGTGGCGTTGCTGCTGGTTGCCGCCGGATGCGGGCTGGTCATCGCTCGGCGTCGATGAGACTTGTACACCCGCCAGCGCGCCGAATCGTTTCGGCCCCTGCGAGGCCGGACGGCAAGGCCGCAAGCGGGTGCACAAGCTGAGAGCGTAAGCGCTCAATTCCGGTCATTCCATAGGCCATGGCATTGGTGGTGCAAGCCTATGGAATGACCCTTCAATAATAGCGGTGCTTCCTGAGAGTGCCGATGGTACAAGGAAGAGCGGGAGGAACGATGATGACGATGAATAAGAGGCAGGATACCGTAACGCTTTCGCCGCTGTTTGGCGAAGGGGGAGTGTTGCAGTCAGGTGCCCCGTTGAGAATTTGGGGAACTGGAAGGCCTTGTTCGCAGGTGCGGATTACCATTGCCGATCGATCGGCCGACGCTGTGGTCGGTGACGATGGAGCCTGGGTCGTACAGCTGGATCCGCTGGAGCCCGGCGGCCCCTACCGGCTGGAGGTGCGGGTCGACGGCGGCGACGAACCGGTGATCGCGCACGACGTCTACGCGGGCGAGGTGTTCATCTGCGCGGGACAGTCGAATATGGAATACCAGATGGAATTCCTGCGCTGGCGGTACCCGTCGGAGTATGCGCGCGAACCCGACCCGCTGCTGCGCCACTGCAAGGTCCCCGTCCGGTTCGACTTCCATGGTCCTCGCCGCGATTTCGACGAGCCGGTCCGCTGGGTTGGCGCGGCCGCCGACACGCTCGACGAGTTCACCGGCGTCGGCTATTTCTTCGGCCGGATGATCCGGCAGTGGCTGGGCGTGCCGGTCGGCCTGCTCAACATCACACTCGGCGGCTCGCCGATCGAATCGTGGATGGACGAGCAGACGCTCGCCGCATGGCCGAAGGCGCTCGCCGATCTGGAACCCTACCGCGACGACGAGGTGGCCCGCACCCGCAGCGAGCAGAGCATCGCCGCGATGAATCGCTGGTATGAGGACCTGCGGACCCGGGAGACCGAAGCCCAATCCGAGAACCTGGGCCACGGCACGCTCACATTGCCCGCGTTCCTGAAGGACGCTGATCCGCGACTGACCGGATTCCGCGGCGTGATCCACCTGCGCCGCACGGTCACGCTGCCCGCCTACGCTGCCGGACAATCGGCGGCGCTGCATCTCGGTGCCATGGTCGACTCCGACGAAACCTTCGTCAACGGGGTCAAAGTCGGCCAGTCCGAACACCAGTACCTCTCCCGCGACTACATGGTGCCCGAAGGCGTGCTGAAGGCCGGATGCAACGAGATCGACGTGCGCCTGGTCGTCGAACACGGCACGGGCCGCGTGACGCCGGGCAAGCACATGCACCTCGACATGGGCGACGACTCGTACAATCTCGACGGCACCTGGACCTACTCCATCGGTGCACGCACGGACGTGGACTGCCCCGGCGAGGACTTCGTGCGCTGGAAGCCGCTCGGCCTGTACAACGGCATGACCGCGACCTGCGCCGGGTACGCCGCACGCGCCGCGCTGTGGTACCAGGGCGAGTCGAACACCGGCGACGTGGCGGACGACTACGGCCGTATGCTAGCCGCGATGATCGGCTGCTGGCGCAAGGCATGGGGGCAGCAGCGGCTGCCGTTCCTCATCGTGCAGCTGCCGGTGTTCTCCATCGACGGTGTGGAGGACGGCGGCTGGGCACTCGTCCGCAAACACCAGTGGCAGGCCGCCAAGTCGATCGAGGACGTCGCCGCCGTGGTGACCCTCGACGCGGGCGATTGGAACGACCTGCACCCGTGGAACAAGAGCGTGGTCGCAGACCGCCTGTTCGCCGCGGCGCAACGCCTCGTCTACGGCAAGGACGACGCGCCTCGCTCGCCGGAACCGGCCGGCGTGCGGCTGGCCGACGGCCGGCTGACCATCGCCTTCGACGACGGCACCGGCGATTGCGGTCTGGACACGATGAACGGCGCCGATCCGGGCGAGTTCGAATTGGTGTGGGAAGACGGCTCTCGACACACCGTGCCGGCGCGAGTCGAAGGCAACACCGTGGTCATTGACGTGCCGTGGCGCAGGCCGGCGGCCGTGCGGTACGCGTGGCGCAACGCCCCGAGCCGCGGCCTGCTGTGCGGGGCGAACGGGCTGCCGGTTCCGCCGTTCGCCGAATCTATTGCGTAACGGCGCTGTTCATGAAAGGAATGAACATATGAGAAACTTCATCTTCCATAATCCCGTCAAGATCTATTTCGGTGAGGGCCAGGCCGTGCATGTGGCCGAGGAGGCCAGGTCGCGCCCCGGCGCCGTGCTGCTGGTTTATGGCGGCGGCTCGATCAAGCGCAACGGCGCCTATGACGATGTGACGGCCGCGCTGCGTGAGGCCGGCAACGAGGTCGTCGAACTGTCCGGCGTGACGCCGAACCCGAGGCTCGACAAGGTCCTCGAAGGTGTGAAACTGGTTCGGGAGCGCGGCGTGTCTCTGATCCTCGCCGTCGGCGGCGGGTCGGTGATTGACTGCGCCAAATTCATCTCGCTCGGCTCCGGATTGGGCGAGGACGAGGACTTGTGGGACGACTACGTCGAAACCGGCAAGCCCGCTCCCGAGAACCTCGTGCCGCTTGGCGTGGTGCTGACCACGGCGGCCACCGGCTCCGAGATGGGGGATGCGGCCGTGCTCACCAACTGGTCGCGCAATCGCAAGCTCGGCTACACCTCGTTCCCGTTGACGCCGAAGTTCTCGGTGCTCGACCCGACCTATCTGCTCACCCTGCCGGTCGAACAGACCACCTACGGATTCGTGGACATGTTCTGCCACACCTGCGAGCAGTATTTCTCGCTACCCAGCGACGACAACCTCTCCGACGAGATGGCCGAGGCCATCCAACGGCATATCCTACGCTCCTGGCGCGCCTGCCGCCGGCATCCGCGCAGCTACGAGGCCCGCAGCAACGCGATGTGGGATTCCACGCTTGCCCTCAACCGCATCATTTCGCGCGGCAAGGAGGAGGATTGGGTCACGCACGGCATCGAGCATGCGCTCTCCGCCTACTTCGACATCCCGCACGGCGCCGGCCTAGCCGTGGTCCATCCGCACTGGATGAAGTACGTCTATACCTCGCGCCCCGAAGCCACCGCACGCTTCGCCCGCTGGGCGGTGAACGTGTGGGGCGTGGACTCGACCGGCAAATCCGAGCGCGAGGTGGCCGAGGAAGGCATCGAGCGCTACGCCGACTTCCTGCGTCTAGTCGGTGCCCCGCTCACCCTGTCCGAGGTCGGCATTCCGGCCGATCCGGCTACGCTGGACAAGCTCGCCGACCATGCCGGCGACGTCGGCGGCTCCTACCGCCACATCACCCGCGACGATGCGCGCGCCATCCTCGCCTCCTGCGTGAGCCCGGTCGTGTTCTGAAAAGGGGACTATCAATGGGACGACTTGATGGGCGTCTGTGCGTGATCACCGGCGTCGGTCGGGGCATCGGACGCGCCGTGGCACGACGTTTTCTGGACGAGGGCGCCGAGCTCGTGGTGGCGAACCGCTCCCGCGCGGCCGTCGAGGATCTGCTCGACGCCTACCCGAGGGTCACCTTCGTCGAGGCTGACATGACCAAGGTTGAGGACATCGACCGGCTCGCCGCGGCCGTGGCCGTGCGCAACATGCCGGTGTATTCGGTGCTGCCGGTGGTGGGTGGCGGGCCGGACACCACGGTGAGCGGTTCCGACGAGGTGGATTTCGACCTGGTGATGGACCTGAACGTCAAAAGCGCGTTCTTCACCGTGCAGCGGATGCTGCCGTTCATGCAGGCGGGATCGTCCGTGGTGTTGTTCGCTTCCATCGCCGGGCAGCAGGGCGGGCGCGATAGTGTGGTCTACAATGCCGCCAAGGCGGCGGTGCGTTCGTTCGCCAAAACCTTCGCCGCGGAGCTCGGCCCGCGTGGCATTCGCGTGAACGCCGTCAGTCCCGGCCCCACCGACACCGACGGGTTCGCCTTGTTCATCCATGACGACGCCGACCGCCGCCGCGCCATCGAAGGCATGTCGGCGATGGGGCGGGTGGGAAGACCTGAGGAGATCGCCGCCGCCGCGCTGTTCCTAGCCAGTGATGAATCCTCCTACATCACCGGTGCGGAATTGGTGGCGGACGGCGGTTTCCTCGCGACCTGACGGCCGGTGCGGAAACGGACAACACCTAAGGAAAGGAAGGCCGACGATGGCTGAACCATATTCGATGATCATCATCGGGGACGGCTGGCGCAGCCGGTTCCTGTGCCGCATGGCCCAGGCCGTGCCTGACAGGCTGCGGGTGAACCTCGTCGTCGGGCATCACGCCGACCGGCTCGAGGCGATCGCGCGCGACTACGGCGTGCCGACGAGCGCCGACGCCGACGCCGTGGCTGCCACGGCCGCCGATTTCGTGGCGGTGGTGGTGTCCTGGCCGGCCACGCCCGGGCTCGTGGCGCAGCTGGCCGAACAGGGGCGGTACGTCTATTGCGAGACCCCGCCGGCCCCCGACATGGAAGGGCTGCGGGCGCTGTGGGCACGCATCGCCGACCGCGCCGAACTGGTGCAGGTGGGCGAACAGTACTACCGGATGCCCGGCCACGCCTCACGGCTCGCTCTGGTCCGCTCCGGCGTGGTCGGCACGCCGAATTCGGTGGAGATCGCCTCCACGCATATGTATCATGCGGTGGCGTTGATCCGCGACTATCTGGGCATCGGCCTCGAACCGGCCACCGTCAACGCCCGCTCGTTCACCGCGCCGATGCTGGACCCGTTGCATTTCGACGGGTGGGAGGTGGATCCGCAGCCCAAGCCGCTGGAGACGCAGATCGCCACCATCGATTTCGGTGAAGGGCGGTACGGTCTGTACAACTTTGTCGACAACCAGTGGTGGAACCCGTTGCTGTCCCGCCGGATCGTCATTCGCGGCAGCCTTGGCGAAATCGTGGACGACTCGGTGATGCGCTTCAAGGACGGCGTGCCGATGCCGTCGCGGATCGAATACCGCAGGCTCGGGCGTGACATGAACCTCGAAGGCAACGAGGTGGCGACGGCCAGCTTCGATGGTTCGGTCATCTGGCGCAACCCCTGCCCGGGATCCTACCTGTCGGAGGACGACCTGGCCGTGGCCGACCATCTCATCGCGATGGGCCGGTACGTGCGCGGCGAAGGTCCTGAGATCTACCCGCTCGCCGCCGGCATCCACGATCATGCGCTCGGCCTGGCCATCGGCGAATCGGCGCGCACCCACGCCGACGTGCGTGTGGAAGGCGAGCCGTGGATGTATGCGCGGTGAGGCGACGTCACCCGTCGGGAACCGGCCCGACAATGGCGGATGTATACCGTTGAAATGGAAAGGATCGTCAGCTCATGACCGTTGACCTCAACACCTTGCTGGAAACCGACGACGATGTGCGTCGCCTGTTCGAGGGACGTCCGATGCAGTATCGCAAGTCGAAATCGCTGCCCGACCTGACCTGGCAGGCGCAATCGACCTGCGACCGCATCAACCGTGTCTTCTTCGAGGACCAGGACGAGGCGATGCGCCTGTTCCACGATCTGGTGCCGGGCGCCGGGGACGGCGTCGATTTTCGGCCCCCGATCAATCTGGATTACGGCATCGGGCTGACGATCGGCGACCGCACGTTCATCAACAAGGATTTCCTGATCGTCGGCGGCGGATACGTCGAAATCGGCTCCGACTGCCTGATCGGGCCGCGATGCACGATCTGCACCCCGAATCATGCATTGGATGCGGCGACCCGTCTGGACGGCTGGGAACACACCACGCCGGTGCACATCGGCTCGAACGTGTGGCTGGGCGCGAACGTGACGATCTGCCCGGGCGCCGTCATCGGCGACAACTCGATCATCGGCGCCGGCTCGGTGGTTGTGGGCGACATTCCCGCGAACTCGATCGCGGTCGGCAACCCGTGCCGTGTCATCAAACCGCTGCCGGACCGAGATCCGGCGTTCGCCGAGCTCGAATAGCGGCTGGATCTTCGGCAGGGTACGGTACGGAAGCGCGCAATCGCGCCTGATGGCGTTCCGTGCCAAGACGTAGTGGTACGGAACGGCGAAAGCGGTCGCTGCGGCGTTCTGTACCGTACCACGGCGGAATCAAGCTCATCGAAATGGCTTGATTCCGCCTTTTCGTTTGGTGACATCTGGCCGTGGTGCGGTACGGAACCACTCATAGTGAGGTGAATGGCATTCCGTACCACAGTGGTACGGTACGGAATCCTTCAGGAGAGGGGTATGGCATTCCGTACCACAGTGGTACGGTACGGAATGCTTCGAGGAGGGGATACGGCGTTTTGTACCACAGTGGTACGGTACGGAACCTGTCTGTCCGGGCTTGCGGCGTTCCATACCAAATGACAAGTGGTCCGGAACACCATCGGCGGTTGCCGTGGCGTTCCGGACCACAGGGACGGAGATGTTCGGCCGATGCGATCAGCCGCGCCAGCGCACGTACTGCTCGTACACCTGCGGGGTCGGTTCACCGGTCAGCGTGGTCTCGACCTTGACCGGCCACGCCGGCGGCTCGGCCTCGCCGGACAGCAGCCAGGCGGCCTGACGGGCGGCACCGATCGCCACGTACTCGTCGGTCTCAGGCAGCTCCACGTCCATGCCGAGGATGGCGGGGGCCAGCGCGCGCACGGCCGCGGACTTGGCGCCGCCGCCGATCAGCAGGATGCGCTTGACATCCACGCCGAGACCGCGCACCAGTTCCAGGCAGTCGCGTTGCGAACACAGCAGGCCCTCCACGAACGCGCGGGCGATGTTCTCGCGCTTGGTGTTGGCCAACGTCATGCCGTACAGCGCCGCGGTGGCGTCCGGGCGGTTCGGGGTGCGCTCGCCGTCGAAATACGGCACCAGGGTGATGCCGCCGGCACCCGGCTCCGAGGCGGCGGCCAGTTCGGCCAGCTCGTCATAGTCCACGCCGAGCGCGGCGCGGCCGGCGTCGGAGATGCGCGAGCCGTTGATCGTGCAGGCCAGCGGCAGCCAGTGGCCGGTGCAGTCGGCGAAGCCGGTGACCGAGGCGGTCATGTCATAGGCCGGCACGGGGGAGATGGCCGCGGCCACGCCCGAGGTGCCCAGCGAGATGCTCACGTCGCCCACGCCCATGCTCAGGCCCAGCGACGCCATCGCGTTGTCGCCGCCGCCGGGGCCGATCGGGCAGCCGCCCTCGACGTCCTTGCCCGCGATGGCCGGATCGGCCACGTCACCGGTTTCGGTCGGGCCGAGCACGCGCGGCAGCACGATGTCGGCGATCTCCTCCTCGCTGCGGCCCAGGGCCATGGCGAGCAGGTCGCGGCGGTATTCGTTGGCGGTCGCGTCGAAGTAGGCGGTGCCGGAGGCATCGGAACGGTCGGTGAACAGCGCGTCCAGATTCGCCTTCAGCTCCTCGGCGGTCGCCTCCTCGCCCAACGGGCCGTGGCCTGCGATGCGCCAGCTCAGCCAGTCGTGCGGCAGGCAGATCGCGGCGATGCGTGCGGCGTTCTCCGGTTCGTTCGCGGCGACCCACGCCACCTTGGTGATCGTCAACGAGGCGACCAGCGAGGAGCCGACCGCCTTGACCCAGCGCTGACGGCCGCGCATCGTCGGGTCATCGGACAGGTCGTCCTCGCTGCCGTCGGCGGCCTTCTCGGCTTCGCCCAGACGGGCGATGAGCACGTCGGCGTTGGTGGCGGAACGGGTGTCGTTCCACAGCAACGCATCGCGGATCACGCGGCCATGGTCGTCAAGCAGCACCATGCCGTGCTGCTGTCCGCCGACCGCCAGCGCGGCCACGTCGTCGAGCCCACCGGCCTGCTCTGCCGCCTCCTGAAACGCCTGCCACCAGGCATCGGGGTTCACGCTGGTGCCGTCGGGGTGCTTGGCCTGCCCGAAGCGGACCATCTCGCCGGTCTCGGCGTCGGTGACGCGCACTTTGGTCGACTGGGTGGACGTGTCCACGCCGGCCACCAGAACTCTGCTCATTGTGCCTCCTTGCAACATGCCGCCAAAACGTTGCGTTGGCGGCGTTTGTCCGAATAACGTTTCCAGTATACGCAAATAGTTAGACGAATGAACTATACTGGTGTGTATACCATTTTTCACAATGTTGTGGGAGGCACGCCGGAGGCGATGAAGCACCAGAACACATAAGGAGGAGGGCTACGTCATGACTACGCTGCGCAGAATCAACCAGGATGATCTACGCAACCACAATCTCTCGGTGGTCATCAGCACGCTGTTGCGCGCCGCCGAGCCGATGAGCCGTGCCGAACTGGCCAAGCAGACGGGACTGACCAAAGCGACCATGTCCCTGCTGGTCTCGATGCTGGTCGACAGCGGCGTGGTGCGGGAGGGGACTCCGAGCGTGCAGTCCTCCTACGGACGCCCCAGCACCCCGCTGCTCATCGCCGGGGGGCGGTACTGCGGCATCGGTCTGCAGGTGAATACGGACGGCTACGGCGTCATCGTGCTCGACCTGAATGGCACGGTGGTGGCCGAACGATGGGTTGACGCGGATATGTCCGATGTGGATGCCGACGGCATCTTCGCCAAGCTCAATGCGTTGTCCGAGGAACAGGAGCGGGCGCTTGCCGACTGCGGATACACCGTGGCCGGCGCCGGGCTGGCGCTGCCGGGTCTGGTGACGGACGACATGCGGCTGCTGATGGCCCGCAATCTGGGTTGGGAACAGTTGGATCTCGCCCGGTTCGAGGTGGTGCGGCGCCTGGACGTGACGGCCGGCAACGAGGCGAACATGGCGGCGCTGGCGCAGATTCCCGGGTATGCCATGCACCGTGACGATGACGGGATCGTGGATCCCAACGCCTCGTTCATCTATCTGTCCACGGACGTCGGCATCGGCGGCGCCGTGGTGCGCGGTGGGCGCGTGGAGAGCGGCGACCACGGGTTCGGAGGGGAACTCGGTCACATGTCGGTGGAGCTGCGGGGGCCGGTATGCCGGTGCGGGCGGCGGGGTTGCCTGGAGACCTACGCCGGTCGCAGGGCGATGGTGGAGTCCGCGGGTATCGCCAGCGGCTCCGCGGCCGCGCGCAGGGAGTCGATCAACGAATTAATCAAACGGTGGCACGCCGATGACGTCAAGGCCGCGGCGGTGGTGGACAAGGCCATCGAGGCCATGGTCTCCGCGATCGCATCCGCGATCAACGTCTGCGATATCGACACGGTGATGCTGGGCGGCGTATGGTCGCAGTTCGGCCCTGAAATCGCCGTGCAGATGCAGAGCGCGTTGCAGCGGCAGGTCCTGGGGTATCCGGAGGTGCAGGCCAAGGTGCTGATGGCCGACGTCACGTCCAGGCCGGCGCTGGTCGGCGCGGCGGCGGTGGGGTTGCGCCGGTTCATCGACGACCCCATGCGTTTCGTCGCTGCGGACTGAATCGGGGTCGTGGGCGGATTTCCCCATATCCCCCATACATCGATCGGGGCACCGTAGGTCCTGATACAGTGGCCTGTGGCGTCCCCGCCCGAGCTGCGCAGGTCAAGGGGCGTCTGGCGGGCCTTGCTGTCCGTGCCTATGCTGTGCGCAGCCGATAAAGGGAAGGAACATCCCATGGCCGATCATATCCAACCATCATCCAATCACGTCGATTCCGCCGCTAGGGAGTCTTCGGACGCATCGTTGCGAGGGGATGTCCCCGACCCTGACCGCTCTGTGCGGGCCGCGCAGCTCCCGGACGCTGAGCCATCCCCTCGGAAGACGCCATCACGCCGTTTCCGGTGGACCTCCGCGGACATCGCCGTCGGTGCAGCTCTGGGCGTGGCCTGCGGATTGGTGTTCTGGCTGTTCAACTTCGCCTACGCGTGGCTGTCGCCGATCATCGGCGGCATCCTGCCCGGACTGGCCAGCGTGCTGCACCCGCTGTGGTATTTCTCCGGCACGCTGGCGGTGATCATCCTGCGCAAGCCGGGGGCGGCGGTGTATGTGAACCTGGTCGGCAGCGCCGCCGAGATGCTGCTGGGCAACCAGTTCTCGTTCGGGTTCGTGTTCGCGTCCGCGGCGCTGCAGGGCGTGTTCTCGGAACTGCCGTTTGCGCTCACCCGTTACAAGGTGTTCAACCTGCCGATCTCCATGGCGTCCGGCGCCTTGGTGGCCTTGGAATACGGCGTGTACCTGATGCTGTTCCGCTATCAGGGCGTATCGTTCCTGAGCCCTCGTGGCGTCATCCATATGGTCAGCGAATTGGTCGGCGGCGTGCTGATCGCCGGCGTGATGAGCTGGTACCTGTATAAGGGCATCGCCGCCACCGGTGCGTTGGACCGTTTCGCCTCGGGTAGGGCGCGGCGCGAGGCATAGCCGCTGGCAGGCACCCGGTAAACGTCCAGCGGTTTGCTAGACTGTAGGGGCCGGTCATGCACCGGCGTGGGGCTGTAGCTCAGTCGGTTAGAGCATCGGACTCATAATCCGCCGGTCCAGGGTTCAAGCCCCTGCGGCCCCACTCTCCATCCGCATTCGGCAATCCTCGGCATCCGGCTCGTGCCGCACGCATGCTGGCTGTCCGCGCCCATGCCTATAATCGCCAAGGTTCCGGTTCACGCCTGCCATAGGGGCACGGCGACCCGGGTCCCCCGAATTCCTTAGGAGACACCATGAAGCAGGGTATTCATCCCGATTATCATGCCGTTCAGGTTACGTGCTCGTGCGGCAACACCTTCGTCACCCGTTCGACCTACAAGGGCGAAGCCATGACGGCCGACGTGTGCTCGAAGTGCCACCCGTTCTACACCGGCAAGCAGAAGATCCTCGACACCGGTGGTCGCGTGGCCCGTTTCGAGAAGCGTTACGGCAAGCGCAGCAAGTAGCTTCATCAACGCCAGCCCCGGCAGGCATGGCGCGCTTCGGCGTGCCGCCGCGGGACTGGCGTTTTTGTATATCCGCAGCAGACACCACGGAAAGAGGAGACATGGCAGACGAACAGTTCCCCGCGGCGCAGACCGCGTTGGAGGAATACCGCCGCATCGAACAGGAGATGAGCCAGCCGGAGGTGGCCTCCGACCCGGACAAGATGCGCAAGTTGGGCCGTCACCACGCCGAACTCGGCTCGATCGTGTCCGCATACACCGCCTATCTGCAGGTACATGACGATCTGGAGGCCGCCCGTGAGATGGCCTCCGAAGACCCCGACTTCGCCGAGGAGGCCCGACGCTTGGAGGCGGAGCTGCCCGCCGTGCAGGAGAAGCTGCGCACGGCGCTGATCCCGCGCGACCCGGACGACGCGCGCGACACCATCATGGAGATCAAGGCCGGCACCGGCGGCGAAGAGGCCGCGCTGTTCGCCGGCGACCTGCTGCGCATGTACCTGCGGTATGCGGAGAAGCGTGGCTGGACTTGCACCATCCAGAGCGAGAACCGCACCGAATTGGGCGGCATCAAGGACGTGCAGGTGGCCATCCGCGCCAAGGGCACCCCCGCCCCGGAGGATGGCGTGTGGGCCAGCCTGAAATACGAGGGCGGCGTGCACCGCGTGCAGCGTATCCCCGTCACCGAGTCGCAGGGGCGCATCCAGACCTCCGCGGCCGGCGTCATCGTGTTCCCCGAGGCCGATGACGACAACGACGAGATCGAGATCGACCCGAAGGACCTGAAGATCGACATCTTCATGAGCTCCGGTCCGGGCGGCCAGTCGGTGAACACCACGTATTCGGCGGTGCGCATGACGCATATCCCGACCGGCATCGTGGTGAGCATGCAGGATGAGAAGTCGCAGATCCAGAACCGTGCCGCCGCGCTGCGCGTGCTCAAGTCGAGGCTGCTGGCCATGAAGCACGAGCAGGAGGCCGCCGAGGCCGCCGACCTGCGCCACTCCCAGGTGCGTTCCCTGGACCGTTCCGAACGCATCCGCACATACAACTTCCCTGAGAACCGCATCGTCGACCATCGCACGAACTACAAGGCCTACAACCTGGACCAGGTGCTCGACGGCGACCTGCAGGCCGTCATCGACTCCGACATCCAGGCCGACGAGGCCGAACGCCTCGCACGCCAGAGCTGATGAACGTCGAACAGGCCATCCATCGCGCGGCGGCCACGCTGCGCAACGCCGGCGTGGACACCCCTGAACACGACGCCAAACTGCTGCTGGCCGAAGCCTGCGGTTGCAGTCTCAGCGACATCGACAAGGCCATGCTGCTGGGGAAGTCGATCGCCGCCCTTGCGGAGGAACACTCCGCGGAAAGCGTTTCCCCCGCCCTCTCCGTAGAGGGGGTTCCCGAGCGGCGCTTCGACGCCATGCTTGCCCGCCGTGCAGCACGGGAGCCGTTGCAGTACATCGTCGGCCACGCCCCGTTCCGCTACCTCGACCTCGCCGTCGGCCCGGGCGTGTTCATCCCGCGGCCCGAAACCGAGCTTGTGGTGCAGGAGGGGCTGGATTGGCTGGCGGCGCGGCGCGGCCGGAACGAGGCGCGGTTCCGCGTCGTCGACCTGTGCGCCGGCAGCGGTGCGATCGGCCTATCGATCGTGACCGAAACCGCCGACGTCGAGGTCTGGGCGGTGGAGCTCAGCGAACGCACCGCCGCATGGACGCGCCGCAACGCCGAAACCGTATTGGGACCGACCGGAACCGGCTCCGGCATAGACGGTCGGTACCACCTGGTGCTCGGGGACGCGACCGACCCCGATACGCTCGCCGAACTGGACGGCACCGTGGATCTGGTGGTCACCAATCCACCGTATGTGCCCGAATCCGAGATCCCCGAACAACCCGAGGTCCGCGATCATGATCCGCAGTTGGCGCTGTACGGTGGCTCTCCGGATGGCCTGCTGATTCCGGAGCGCATCATCGGCCGGGCCGCTGCACTGCTGCGCCCGGGTGGTCTGCTCGTCATGGAACATGACATCAGCCAGGGTGCCGCGCTGGTCGCCTACGCGCAGGCCCACGGCTTCAACCGAGCCCGCACCGGCCGGGATTGGACAGCACGGCCCCGGTATCTGGTCGCCCGGCGTGACGACTATTGCGCATAGTCCTGCAGCGCGGAGGCGTCGGCGTCGGTGATCGTGCGGATCACCCGCGCGGGATTGCCCACCGCCACCGAATGCGGTGGAATGTCCTTAGTCACCACGGCGCCGGCTCCGATGACGCAGCCTTCGCCGATGGTCACGCCGCCCAACACGGTGACATTACCGCCGAACCAGCAGTTCGAGCCGATGACGATCGGCCTGCCGTATTCGTAGTCGTATGTCGAGCCGTCCGCTGCCTTGCGCACGTTGCGGTCCTGCCAGCGCAGCGGATGCATCGGCGGCAGCAGGGACACGTTCGGGCCGAACAACACGTCGTCGCCGATGGTGACAGGCGCGCAGTCGAGCACCGTGAAATTGAAGTTGGCGAACACGCGATCGCCCATGGTGGTATGCACGCCGTAGTCGAAGAACACTGGCCCCAGAACGTCTAGATCCTCGCCATGGTGGGGGAGCAGCTCATCCAGCACGGCGGCCCGGGCCTCATGATCGCCGCGCGGCAACGCGTTGAACCTGGTGCACAGGTCGCCAGCGCGTTCGCGCAATGCCGACAGCTCCGGGTCGGCCGGGTTGTAGAGCTTGCCGTCCATCATCTCCTCGCGTTCCGAGCGGCGGGGCGTGCGCAGCTCGACGGGAGGCATCTCGTCAGCGGGCGGTTGCGGAGTGCAGTGCAGGTTATGGGGTGCGTTGTCCATCGGGGCCTTTCTTGAGATATGGATGCAACAATGTGTCAGAGTCCATTGTTGCGGCATCCGCGGTCATGATTCGTGACCGTGATTCGTGATCCGCGGCTGGACATGGTTTCGTCGCACGCCGATGGTGCAATAGTAAGGTTGTAATGAGGACGTGAACGGGAGGTGCCGATGAGTGCGATTCGCAAGGTCGATGACGATTCCCTTGCCGAGGCCGCTGAAATCATTCGCAACGGTGGTCTGGTGGTGGTGCCGACGGATACGGTATACGGAGTGGCCTGTGACCCGTTCAATGCCAAGGCCATCGACCGTATCTATGAGATCAAGGGTCGTCCGCGGTTCAAGGCGCTGCAGGTGCTGCTGTCCTCGATCGAGGAGCTGGACGCCCTGGGCTTGGATCTGCCGGTGCCGTTGAACCGTCTGGCGGCGGCGTTCCTGCCGGGCGCATTCTCCCCGATCGCCGTGGCCCGTGAGGATTGCGCACTGGGGACGGTGCAGCAGACCCCATCGGGGGCGCGCACGCAGGGCATCCGCATCCCGAATTCCGCGTTGAGTCTGCGTGTTCTCAAGGCGACCGGTCCGCTGGCCGCATCGAGCGCGAACCGTTCCGGCGGCGAAAGCGCGCAGACTGTCGAGGAGGCCGAGGCAGCCCTGGGTGATGCCGTGGATCTGTATCTGGACGGCGGCCCGACGCAGGGGCATGTCTCCAGCACCGTGGTGGCCGCCGACCCGTTGGCACGTGACGGGATCGCCATCCTGCGCGAGGGCGTGATCCGCGAGCCGGTGATTCGCAGGGCGTTGATCGTGAACGGCGGGGGCTTGGGCGCATGAGGGTCTATCTGTTCATCGCGGCCGTCGCGGGTGGCGCCACGTTCCTGCTCACCCCGTTGATCCGGCACCTGGCCATTGAAATCGGCGCGGTCGGCAAGGTGCGCGCACGTGACGTGCACACGGTGCCGACGCCCCGCATGGGCGGCCTGGCCATGATGCTGGGGTTTGCGGTGGCGATGCTGTTCGCCAGCCACATTCCGTTCGTCAGCGGGCTGTTCCAGAACAATCACCAGGCTTGGGTGGTGCTTGCGGGGGCGGTGGCGATCTGCCTGCTGGGCATGGCCGACGACCTGTGGGATCTGGATTGGATGTTGAAGATGGCCGGCCAGCTGCTGATCGCCGTGTTCGTGGCGTGGGGCGGGCTGCAGATCATCTCGCTGCCCATCGGCTCGCTGTTCGCGGCCTCGCCGACGTTGTCGATCGCGATCACGGCGTTCCTGATCGTGGTGTCGATCAACGCGGTGAATTTCGTGGACGGATTGGATGGTCTGGCCTCCGGCATCGTGGCGATCGGCGGCATCGCGTTCGCGATCTACTCGTATATCATCGCCCGTTCCTCGCCGTCGTACGCGTCGATGGCCACGCTGATCGACGTGGCGATGGTGGGCATCTGCGTGGGCTTCATCCTGCACAACTGGCATCCGGCCAAGCTGTTCATGGGTGACTCCGGTTCCATGCTGCTCGGATACCTGATCACCTGCGCGTCGATCATCATGACCGGCCGTCTCGATCCGGCATCGATCCACACCAGCATCTACCTGCCGGTGTTCATGCCGATCCTGCTGCCGGTGCTGGTGCTGTTCCTGCCGGTGCTGGACATGTGCATGGCGATTGTGCGGCGTCTGCGCAAGGGCCAGTCGCCGATGCACCCCGATCGCATGCACCTGCATCACCGGATGCTGAAGATCGGCCACTCGGTGCAGGGGGCCGTGCTGATCCTGTGGGGGTGGGCCGCGCTGATCTCGTTCGGTTCGATCATGATCCTGTTCTTCCCGGCGCGGTTTGTGGCGATCGGTTTTGCGATTGCGGTGGCGTTGCTGACCGTGGCCACGATGTACCCGTATTTGAAGCATCGCATCCCGGAGCTGCGCGCGGAGAACGCGCGGCTGGAGGCGGCACGGCGGGAGGCTGCGGCGCACGGCTCGAAGACATCCGGCGGCGATGGCGACGGTGCGTCCGCCGGCGTCGGCACCGGGGACAAGGCCGGGGTCTCGGACTGACGGCGGCGCCGGAAAACAAGGTGACGGGCCGCGGCGACACACGGCGGAGCCGTGTCAGTCCCTGCTTTTAGAGTGGGTCTATGGCTACAAACCTTGATATGAACGCGGAATCCGCGTATGCCCCGCTTCCCCCGATTTTTGAAAAGCTCGGGCTTGCCTATGACGATGTGCTGCTGCTGCCGAACGAGACGGATGTCATTCCGTCCGAGGTGGACACTATTACGCATCTGACCCGTGAGATCACGATGAAGGTTCCGATGATCTCCGCCGCCATGGATACCGTCACCGAGGCCGAGATGGCCATCGCCATGGCCCGCAACGGCGGCATCGGCGTGCTGCACCGCAACCTGTCGATCGACGATCAGGCCGCCCAGGTGGATGTGGTCAAGCGTTCCGAATCCGGTATGATCACCAACCCGCTGACTGTGAACCCGGATGTCAGCCTGGCCGATCTGGACAAGCTGTGCGGCCGTTTCCACATCTCCGGCCTGCCGGTTGTGGACAAGGAGAACCGTCTGGTCGGCATCATCACCAACCGTGACATGCGTTTCATCCCGTCCGACGATTACGACCATCTCAAGGTCAAGGACGTCATGACCAGCGAGAACCTGATCACCGGTCCGGCGAACATCTCCAAGGAGGACGCCCACCGTCTGCTCGCCCAGCACAAGGTGGAGAAGCTGCCGCTGATCGATGAGAACGGCAAGCTGGCCGGCCTGATCACCGTCAAGGACTTCGTCAAGACCGAACAGTACCCGGACGCCACCAAGGATGGCCAGGGCCGTCTGCGCGTGGCCGCCGGCGTCGGCTTCCTCGGCGACGCTTGGCAGCGCGCCTCCGCGCTGATGGAGGCGGGCGTCGACGCGCTTGTAGTCGATACTGCGAACGGTCAGGCTCGGCTGGCGCTCGACATGATCCGTCGCCTGAAGAACGATCCGGCGTTCCGCGACGTGCAGATCATCGGCGGCAACATCGCCACCCGTGAGGGCGCACAGGCCATGATCGACGCCGGTGCGGACGCCGTCAAGGTCGGCATCGGCCCCGGCTCGATCTGCACCACCCGCGTGGTCGCCGGCGTCGGCGTCCCGCAGCTGACCGCCGTGTACGAGGCCGCGCTGGCCTGCCGCGCCGCGGGCGTACCGTGCATCGCCGACGGCGGCATCCACTACTCGGGCGACATCGCCAAGGCCCTGGTGGCCGGCGCCAGCTCCGTCATGCTCGGCGGCACCCTGGCCGGCTGCGAGGAGGCCCCGGGCGAGAAAGTGCTCCTGCACGGCAAGCAGTACAAGCTGTACCGCGGCATGGGCTCGCTGGGCGCCATGGCGCCGCGCGGCAAGAAGAGCTACTCGAAGGACCGCTACTTCCAGGCCGACGTGACCAGCAGCGACAAGGTCATCCCGGAGGGCGTCGAGGGCGAGGTGCCGTACCGCGGCCCGCTGAACGCCGTGCTCTACCAGATGATCGGCGGCTTGCACCAGTCGATGTTCTACATCGGCGCGCACAACATCAAGGAGATGTCGGAGCGCGGCCGCTTCGTGCGCATCACCGACGCGGGCCTGCGTGAATCGCACCCGCACGACATCGTGATGACCGCGGAGGCCCCGAACTACTCCGGCTTCCACGCCAACTGATCCTCGGAAGGCACCGCAGCGGACTGACGGAGTGATTCCGTAAGAAACCCCAGCGCGTGTCCCCGTAAGCCATCTCATCCTCCCCTCCCAGAGGGGAGGATGTTTCATAGGTGATATATAGTGGTCTGTTCCGTACACGTCCGAAGGAAACGAGGCACACGATGGTGGACGCACATGACAACGAGACCTACACGGCGCAGGATTCCCGCCTGATCTGGATCGACTGCGAGATGACCGGCCTGGACATCTTCCATGACGAGCTGGTCGAGATCTCCGTGGTCCCCACCGACTTCGACCTGAACGTGCTCGACGAGGGCATCGACTACGTCATCAAGCCCAGTAAGGCCGCCGTGGACCAGATGAACGACTTCGTGCGCAGGATGCACACCCACTCCGGGCTGATCAACGAGTGGGAGCATGGTCTGGACGTGGCCGAGGCGGAGTCCAAGGTCATCGAATACGTGCGGCGCTTCACCCCCAAGGGCGTGCGCCCGCTGCTGGCCGGCAATTCCGTGGGCTCCGACAAGAAGTTCCTCGACCGTTACATGCCCGGCCTGATGGAGCACTTGCACTACCGGGTCATCGACGTGAGCACCATCAAGGAGCTTTCGCGCCGCTGGTATCCGGCCGTATACAACCACAAGCCGGACAAGCACGGCGGCCACCGCGCGCTCGCCGACATCATCGAATCGATCGACGAGCTGCGCTACTACCGTGACCTGCTGTTCGTACCCGCACCCGGCCCCGACAACCGGGCCGCAACCGATGCCGCCGCCCGCATCGAGCAGACGAGCCTGCTGCGTACCTACGAGCGCAACGGCAACCCGCTGGGGGAGTAGGCGGGAACGGCATGCTGCAATCGGAGGCGATGGCGATCCTGAACGCCGGCGCGAACGTGTTCCTCACCGGCGCTCCCGGTGCGGGCAAGACGCACGTGCTCAACGAGTTCATCCGTAACGCCCGCGCCGAGGGCGCCAGCGTGGCGGTCACCGCGTCCACCGGCATCGCTTCCACGCATATCAACGGCCAGACCATCCACTCATGGAGTGGCATCGGCGTGGCCACCGCGCTGACTGAACCGCTGATCAAACTCATTCGGTCCCGCCGCCGACGCAAGATCCAGGACACCGACATCCTCGTCATCGACGAGGTCTCGATGATGCACGCCTGGCTGTTCGACATGGTCGATCAGGTCTGCCGCATCATCCGGCGCGACCCGCGCCCGTTCGGCGGCATGCAGGTCGTGCTCTCCGGAGACTTCTTCCAGCTGCCGCCGGTCAGCGTCTCCGGGCGGAACAACGACGTCATCGCCCCGGCCCCGGAATTCGTGGCCGCCCGCGAACGCTACGCCAAGGCCGGACGTAACCCGGAGGGCTTCGTCACCGAGGCGTTGGTCTGGCCGGAACTGAATCCGACCGTCTGCTACCTGACCGAACAGCACCGTCAGGATACCGGCGAACTGCTCACCGTGCTGACCGACATCCGTCAGGGCAGGGTGGATGACGGCGACCGCATGGCGCTCGCTTCCCGGCTGGGACTGGAACCTGCGGTCGGCGAGGTGGCCGTGCACCTGTTCCCGGTCAACCGGCAGGCCGACGGCCTGAACGACCTGCGGCTCGCGCAGATCGAGGACGACGAGCACGGGTTCTATGCCGAATCGGCCGGTCCGGTCAACCTGGTGGACCGGTTGAAGAAGAACATGCTCGCGCCGGAGCACCTGGTATTGAAGACCGGGGCCGCCGTGATGGCGCTGCGCAACGACGCCGACCACCAGTACGTCAACGGGTCGATCGGTACGGTGCGCGGGTTCGCGCCCGAATCCAAGGGCGGTTGGCCGATCGTGGAGTTCGAGAACGGCAACATCGTGACGATGAAGCAGGCCTCCTGGGAGATGATGGACGGCGAGACCGTGCTCGCCAGCGTCAAGCAGGTGCCGTTGCGCTGCGCGTGGGCGATCACGATCCACAAGTCGCAGGGCATGACGCTGGACCGGGCCGTGATGGATTTGCGGCGGACGTTCGCGCCCGGCATGGGGTACGTGGCGCTCTCGCGCGTGGAGAACCTCGACGGTCTGTACCTGGGCGGCATCAACGACCGCGCGTTCCTGGTCTCGCCCGACGCGGTGATGCTCGATTCGATCCTGCGCCGCCGATCCGACGCCGCCTCCGAGCTGCTGGGCGCGGACGGCCCCGCCGCCTTCGCCCCGCATGCGAACACCCCTGCCGAATCCGACGAATTCGAACAGGCTGAACTGTTCTGAGCCTATCCCTCGACCATCTTGAGATACTGTACGTAGCCGTCATCGGTTCGGACGATGACCTCGGTTGTGGATGACGGACTGGAATAGATTTCCGTTCCGACAGGCAGTGCCGTGGCGTCCCAATCCTGGAAGTCATCGGTTACGCCGGTACGTTCCACGGTGCCGATCTGATCGCCGAGCTCGCTGTCTTTAACGTCGGGAATGATGTCGCCCCGAGCGTAGGCCGTTTTGTCGATAACGACGAGATCGATTTCGGCGTTTTGACTCACCAGACATTCCGGAGTCGCCGACTTGGCGCTGTCGCCGGCACAGGGATTCGTTCCGCACCCGCCGACGAGGACGAGCGCGACAAGCGCCGCGGTGATTCCCGCAATCGTCGTTGTTCTGAGACTCGCCATCATTACCCCCTCAGTGAATCCGATGCCCAACAACACTTACGGTATCACGAGAAGCGGTATGTCGTTGGGCGGTGTGCCGGCGCGGGCGCGGTCGCAGGCGTTCGGGTGTGTGGCGTCGCCGGTTTGACGGTTCGTCGGATAGGATGAACATACCGATACCGATGACGGTCGGTGCCAATGACGGTGCCGTCCGTGGCTGCCGGCGGGCGTTCGCATCGCCGGTGAAGGGAGGCTTGCCATGAAGCGTCTGACGTATGTGTGGTCCACCATCGGCCTGCTGATTCTGTTCGCGGTGTTCCTGATGTTCCAGATGCCGGGTATGCCGGCGTGGGGCACGGTCAAGCTCACCGACATCCTGATGATCGTTGGCGGCCTGCTGTTCATCGTGCCGATCTACATGGATTCGCTGAGGCGCAAGGACGACGACGGGGCCCCGAACCGCTGGGTGTGGGCCACGCTGCCGCCGATCGGCATGGCCGTGGTGTGCGTCGGCATCCTGATCCCGAATGCGGTGGGTTTCTTCTCGCTGTTCCCGCTGGCGGACGTGTTCTATCTGGTCGGCTGCCTGCTGATGCTGCCGATCGTCGTCTACCCGCCGTTCGACCTGAACCGCGAGGAGCTGGAGGAGGAGATCGAGGACATGGAGGAGCATATGGGTCGGTGACGGGAGCCGGTCCCGGCGCGCCCCCTGCTTGTCCCCTCGCGCGAATACCTTGGAACGCATGAGTTCCAAAGCACTTCGTATGTCTACGCTGTTCCTGCGCACGCTGCGCGAGGACCCCGCCGATGCCGACGTCGATTCGGCCAAACTGCTGCAGCGCGCCGGTTATGTCCGCAAGGCCGCGCCCGGCATCTGGACCTGGCTGCCGCTGGGTCTGCGCGTGCTGAACAAGATCGAGAACGTGGTTCGTGAGGAGATGGACCGCATCGGCGCGCAGGAGGTGCACTTCCCGGCGCTGCTGCCGCGCGAGCCGTATGAGGCCACGCACCGCTGGGAGGAGTACGGCGAGAACCTGTTCCGTCTGAAGGACCGCCACCAGGCCGATTACCTGCTGGCCCCGACCCATGAGGAGATGTTCACGCTGCTGGTCAAGGACCTGTACTCCTCGTACAAGGACCTGCCGGTCACGCTCTACCAGATCCAGACCAAGTACCGCGACGAGTTCCGCCCGCGCGCCGGCCTGATCCGTGGCCGCGAGTTCGTGATGAAGGACGCCTACTCGTTCACCATCGACGAGGAGGGCATGAAGAAGGCCTACATGGACGAGCGCGGCGCCTACGAGCGCGTGTTCAGCCGTCTGGACCTGCAGTACATCCCGGTGTTCGCCATGTCCGGCCCGATGGGCGGCTCGGCCTCCGAGGAGTTCCTGGCGCCGATGCCGATCGGCGAGGACACGTTCGCGCTCGCCCCGTCCGGCAAGGCGTGGAACGTGGAGGCGCTGACCACCCCCGAGGTCCCTGAGGTCGATTGCGCGGCCGTCCCCGCCATGGTCAAGCGCGAAACCCCGGACTCCAAGACCATCGAGGCGCTGGTCGAGACCGCGAACCGTCTGTACCCGCGTGAGGACGGCCGCGAATGGACCGCCGCCGATACGCTCAAGACCGTGGCCGTCACCGTGCTGCATGCCGAGGATGAGGAGCACGACAAGCCGTGGCGCGAGGTCATCGCCGTGGCCGTGCCGGGCGACCGTCAGGTGGACATGAAGCGTCTGGAAGCCCAGTTCGCCCCGTCCGAGCTGGAGGAGGCCACCGAGGCCGATCTCAAGGCCCATCCGGAGCTGGTGGCCGGCTACATGGGGCCGATGATGTTCGGCAAGCAGGCGGAGGCCGCCGGCGTGGCCGAACCGGTGCGGTTCTTCATCGACGCGCATGTGGCCCGCGGCTCCGAATGGATCATCGGCGGCGACGAACCGGGCAAGCATGCGTTCCACGCCGTCTACGGCCGCGATTTCGAGGCCACCGGCACCGTGGAGGCCGTTGAGGTGCGCCACGGCGACATGAGCCCGGATGGCTCCGGACCCTTAAGCTTCGAGCGCGGCGTGGAGATCGGCCAGGTGTTCCAGCTGGGCCTGAAGTACTCCAAGGCCCTGGACCTGAAGGTGCTCGACCAGAACGGCAAGACCGTGCCGGTGTGGATGGGCTGCTACGGCATCGGCGTCAGCCGCGTGCTCGCCTGCATCGCCGAAACCCACCATGATGACAAGGGCCTGGTCTGGCCGGCCATTGTGGCGCCCGCGCAGGTGCATGTCATGGCCACCGGCAAGGACGAGGCCGCGTTCGAGGCCGCCGAGAAGCTGGTCGCCGAGCTGGAGGAGCGCGGCATCGAGGTGCTGTACGACGACCGCAGGAAGGTGTCCCCGGGCGTCAAGTTCAAGGACGCCGAGCTGATCGGCGTGCCGCTGATCGCCGTCGCCGGACGAGACACCGTGAACAACGGCACCATCGAGATCCGCGGGCGTGCCGCCGGCGATTCCGAGGCCGTGCCGTCCGCCGACGCCGCCCAGGCGCTCGCCGACAGGCTCGCGGCGCTGATGTAAGACTGACTGCGATTATTCGATGCGAAGGCCCCTCTCTGAACCGCACCCCGATTGTTGGA